>JABMNT010000246.1 GCA_013203595.1 Rhodospirillales bacterium | reverse complement strand
GGTCGATACCGGCGAGGAAACGGTGCAGGTGGTCTGTGGCGCACCGAATGCCCGAACCGGTATGAAAGGGGCATTTGCCCCCGGGGGATCCTATGTCCCCGGCACCGGTATTACCCTGAAGCCGACAGAAATTCGCGGCGTCATGAGCAATGGCATGCTGTTGTCGGAACGCGAGATGGGGCTGTCCGACGAACATGACGGCATTATCGAGCTCGACGCCAATGCAAAAATCGGCGACCGGGTGGTCGACGTCATGGGCCTCAGTGATCCGATCATCGAAATTGCCATTACCCCCAACCGGGGTGACTGCCTGGGCGTGCGTGGCATTGCCCGCGATCTGGCGGCGGCCGGCTTAGGCAGCCTGAAACCCCTGGCCAATGGTCCCGTTCCCGCCGCCTTCAAGAGCCCGATTGCGGTTCACCTGAACTTCGATGAAGCCAACCAGACCGCCTGTTCAAAATTTGTCGGCCGGTATATCCGGGGCGTGCAGAATGGTGAAAGCCCGGCCTGGCTGAAGGACAAGTTGCTGGCCATTGGCCTGCGCCCGATTTCCGCGCTGGTCGATATCACCAACCTGCTGACCATGGATCTGGGCCGCCCGCTGCACGTATTTGACGTCGCCAAGGTGGATGGCAACGTGCAGGCGCGGATGGCCAGGCCCGGCGAAAAACTGCTGGCGCTGAACGGCCGTGAATACGCACTGGATGCCGATATGTGCGTGATCGCCGATGACAGCCAGGCCGAGGCCATTGGTGGCATCATGGGCGGCGAGGCCAGTGGCTGCACCGCACAAACGACGGATGTTTTCGTCGAATGCGCCTATTTCGATCCGGTGCGAACAGCAACAACCGGCCGCAAGCTGCAGATCATTTCCGATGCCCGTTTCCGCTTCGAGCGCGGCGTTGATCCGGCTTTCCTGGAATCCGGAATGGAAATCGCCACGCGTCTGATTCTCGATCTGTGCGGGGGAGAGCCGTCCGAGGTTGTGGTCGCCGGTAATGAGCCGGACTGGCAGCGGGAAATTTCCCTGCGTCCGGAGCGTATCAAGACGCTTGGTGGCATCGACATTGCGCTTGAAGAGATCGAACGGATCCTGCTTGTTCTCGGCTTCACCGTCGATGGCGACAATGGTGCGTTCCGGGTTGCGGTACCCTCCTGGCGCAGCGATATCGTCGGCGAAGCCTGTCTGGTCGAGGAAGTTGTCCGTATTTTCGGCTACGACAAGATCCCGCCGGTTCCGGTCAAGCCCGATACGGCACTGCCCCAGGATGCGCTGTTGCCGGACCAGAAACGCCATTCCCAGGCCCGCCGGCAACTGGCCAAGCGCGGCATGGTCGAAGCGGTCACCTATTCGTTTCTGGCCAACGCCGATGCGGATCTGTTTGGCGGTGCCGCCGACAGCGTCAGGCTGGTCAATCCGATCAGTTCTGATCTCGATGTGATGCGCCCCAATCTGCTGCCGAATTTGCTGAATGCGGCGGCCCGCAATGCGGCGCGTGGTATTGATTCAGCGGCCCTGTTCGAAGTCGGTCCGCAGTTTGCCGGTGACCAGCCGAAAGACCAGGTCATCGTTGCCGCCGGTATCCGCAGCAATCAGATCGGCGCCAAGCACTGGAGCCGCAAGCCGCGTGCCGTCGACGTGTTCGACGCCAAGGCCGATGCCCTGGCCGTGCTCGACGATTTAGGTGCACCGGTCGACAAGCTGCAGGCCCTGGCGCAAGCCCCGGCCTGGTACCATCCGGGCCGCTCCGGCGCGCTTTGTCTGGGACCGAAAAACAAGCTGGCCTATTTTGGCGAGATTCATCCGGCGGTTCTGCGGCGCATGGGCATCAAGGGCCCGGTTGCGGCCTTTGAAGTCTTTGTCGATGCCCTGCCCAGGCCGAAAGCCAGAACATCCGCCGCCAAAACCCATCTGGCGCTGCCCCAGTTGCATACGGTTGACCGGGATTTCGCCTTTGTCGTCGATGCCGATGTGGCCGCCAGCGCCATTGTCGGTGCGGCCCGCGGTGCCGACAAAACACTGATTACGGATGTCGCCGTTTTTGATGTGTTTGCCGGTGGCAATCTGGGAGAGGGCAAGAAATCCATCGCCATCTCGGTAACCCTGCAACCTGTCGAACAGACCCTGACGGACGCGGAAATCGATGCCATTTCAGCCAAGGTGGTCGCCAATGTGGCCAAATCAACAGGCGGGCAACTGCGCGGATAACCGTCCGCTGACAGGGGATTGATCGTCGTCATGCAACCGCTTTCAGACTTTCCCCGACCGCAAATGCGTGCGATCCGCTATGTGCTCGCCGATATTGATGACACCATCACCACCCATGGCCGCCTGACGCCTGCGGCCTATGGGGCGATGGCCCGTATGCAGGAAGCCGGACTAACGGTCATCCCGATCACCGGCCGGCCCGCCGGCTGGTGTGACCACTTCGCCCGGATGTGGCCGATTGATGGCATCGTCGGTGAAAACGGTGCTTTCTACTTTCGTTATGATCATGCCACGCGGCGCTTCCACAAGCGGTTTGCCGCCGATCAGCAACAGCGCCGTAAAAACCGCCAACAGCTGGACCGGGTGGCTGCGATGATTTTGCGCGACGTGCCCGGATCTGCCATGGCTTCCGATCAGATGTACCGGGAAGCCGATATTGCCATTGATTTTTGCGAGGACGTGGCGGCCCTTTCCGAAATCGACATCGCCCGCATTGTCAGCCTGATGGAAAGCCAGGGCCTGACCGCCAAGGTGTCATCGATCCATTTCAATGGCTGGATCGGCAGTTACGACAAGCTGACCATGACCCGCAGCTTGCTGGCCGATCTGTTCGATTGTGATATGGAACGCGATAAACCGGCCTTTGTTTTTGTCGGCGATTCACCGAACGACCAGCCGCTGTTCCGGTTTTTTCCGAACGCCGTCGGGGTTGCCAATTTGCGGACCTTTGAGAAAGACCTGGATTTTCTTCCCGCCTACGTGACCAGCGGGGAAGCCGGCACCGGCTTTGTCGAACTGGCCGATGCCCTGATTGACGCCCGCTCGCCCCTGACCGTATAGATTTTTGTCGCTGCGGCGCGGCCACGGACGGTGACGTCTCCGGCCTCCTCGAAATCAAAGTTCTGGCCACAGGCGGCAACGGTATTTTCGCCAGCCAGAATGTAGGACCCATATTGTTTGTTCAACTGCTCGAGCCGGGCCGCGATATTGACCTGATCGCCATGCACGGTAAAACTCAGGCGGTCGGTCGAGCCAATGGCGCCTACCACAATTTCGCCGGTATTGACCCCGCAGCGTGTCGGTAACCGGCCGCCGTCGCCAAAACTCTGATGGGCACACAGATCGCGGATGCCAATTGCCGTTTTCATGGCGTTGACCGCGTGGTTGTCATCACGGGTAACCGCGTTAAAGGTGATCAGCATCAGATCCCCCTGAAACTGGGTGATGACACCGCCGTGGGCGTCGATGATCTTGCTGGTCGCCTCGAAATAGGCGTTCAGGGTCCGCGCCAGTTGCTGGGGTGACAGTTTTTCCGATACCGTTGAGAACCCTTCGATGTCCGTGAAGACCACCGTTGCAATCCGCGATTCCCCGTCGCCGGGCTGGATCGCGTGGTCGGCGGAAGTGATCCGCTCCGCCACTTCCCTGGATACGAAGCGCGACAGGTCCTTGGCCGCCGAGGCATCGAGGACCGCCCGGTTAAGGATCCGCTGGCCGCGGATGACGGCCACACATAAAACCAGGGTGACAGCGATCATCGACAGGATCTTGTCGATTTCGGCCCCCACCAGGACCGCGTTTGATGTCAGGTAATCCACATAGTCGCGGGTGATCATCGGATCATTGGGATCGGCAACAACCACGTAACCGACCATACCGGCCCAGCCGAAGACTGCCGCCATGCCGGCCCACATGATATATTTCGGCTCGAACCGGAGCGCCCGGATGGCAATAAATATGAACACGTACATCACCGTCGGCGCCTTCAGATAAAATGATGCCGGCTGTTCATACTGAATATGGAAGCTCCAGATCAAAAACATCAGCAAACCCATATCCATGACCACGGACCAGATCAGCAGCCAGCCCGGCAGGTAGTTTTTATAGGCGGCGACAAGGCGTATCATGGTGAACAGAAAATACAGGCTTATCGCCCAGGGCACCGGCTGAAACATGGTCAGTCCGCCGGTCTTCGGCGACAGGGCGTAGAGAGTAGAAAAGGTGGCGACCAGGGCAAGCTGCACCCAGCCGATCAGCTTTTCGCTTTCCTGTTGCTGACGGGCGATGTTTTCCTGCACCCGTTCGGGCAAATGCCCCGGTGTTTTCTCGCCAAACACAAACCGTGAAATATTGTTCAGCATACAGTCCTCAATTCAATGCGGGTTCCATCTTAACAGGGCAAAGGGCTGGCAGATACATCCTGACACGAAATTGATGGGTCGTGATAGGGGCCTGTCTATTATTCCTAAATTAACCATAATTGGCTATAAGCAAAAGTAACCTTTGGATCATCCAGATACTTTGGAGCCGCAAAATGATCAACAACTTCAAGAAGTTTGAGAACCTGAACCAACGCCTGCACTATGTGGGTGAAGTCTTCGGCAACATTCTGGTCGATGCCTTTCACATGCTGGCCCTGTTTGCCATCGGTGGTACCATCGTCTGGGCCGCTTTGCTGGCTTTTTTCGGCATGGTCGAGCGCGGGGTTGCCAGTATCGACGATATTTTGCTGCTGTTCATCTATCTGGAACTCGGCGCCATGGTCGGGATCTACTTCAAAACCAACCGGATGCCGGTGCGGTTTCTGATCTATGTGGCAATGACCGCTCTGACCCGCCTGATGTTCGGTTTTATTACCGTCGAGCATGAGGCGGATATGCGAATCCTCATTGTTTCGGGCGGAATCCTGCTGTTGGCATGCGCGGTGTTAATTATCCGCATTGGCTCCAACAAATTCCCGTCCATGAATACAGTGACGATCGACAACCCCCATTAACGGGGTTGGTTGACTAGCGCGATGATGGGGGCATTCGGACAATGCGCTGCTGGCTGCCAGCCAGACCCAGAAGTTTGGCAACATCGCGAAATAACTGAAGTGTGGTGTCGACGGGGATGGTAGGCATGTTCATTCAACTCTGATAAAAGGTATAACTATATGTTCTTATAGGCGCCCCGATGCCCGCTGCCTGTGACTGCGATCACAGGCGCAAAAAAAGAACAGGCGCAGGCGCTGCCCGGAGTGATGCAAAATGGCCGATGATAAATTCCAGAAAGCAATTTGCGGCTCAACCGATGCCGCTGCCGTCACTGAATTCTATGACGATTGGGCCGATACCTACGAGGCAAACCTCAACGCCTGGGATTATCAGGCGCCGACCGATGCGGCACTTACCCTGGCCGGCTGTCTGTCTGCCGATGCCGATATTCTCGATGTTGGCTGCGGCACCGGCCTGTTCGGCAAGGCCATCAAAAACCACCTGCCATGCCGTCTGCAGGGTATTGATATTTCGCCGGCATCGCTCGACCAGGCGCGAAAAACCGGGCTCTATGAGCGGCTGACCTGCGGAGATCTGCAAAAGACCCCGTTGCCGTTTGCCACCGGGGCCTTTGCCGCTGCCGCCTGCGTCGGGGTCATGACCTATATAGAAGACGCCGCAGCGCTGCTCGCCGAGTTGTGCCGGGTGGTCCGCACCGACGGCTATATTCTGTTCACCCAACGCGATGATCGCTGGCAGCAGCGCGGGTTCGACAACCTGATGGCTGATTTCGAGGTGCGTCATCTGTGGCGCTCGTGCCAGATCAGCCAGCCCCGGCCCTACATGCCAAAACACAAAACCTATGCGGGTACCATCCAGGTGATCCACGTTTTATGTCAGGTCGAGGGACCGGTAAGCGGTTGAGCACAGGGCGGAGCAGGATCAGGGCGGGCTATCGCTGATCGTCGCCTTGACCACTTCGCTTTTGTTGAGCAGATGGGTTTTCAGCAATTGCCCCAGTTTGGCGCCGTCCCGGGCGGCCAGGGTTTGCAGGATAAGTTCATGTTCGGCCATGGCCTGGTCCCAGCGCTGTTGCGGAATATTCGCCATATAGCGGGCCCGGCGGATGCGGAGCGACAGGGACTTGTAGATCTGCGACAGGGTCGGGTTGCCTGCCGCTTCCATTATTTTTTCATGGATCCGCTGATTGAGCCGGAAATAGTCAGCCCGCTCGCCGCGGGTATGGTGCAGCGCCATCTGGTAATGCAGGGCGCGGATCTCGGCAATTCCCTCTTCCGATATGTTGCGGCAGGCGGCTTCACCAGCGACTGCTTCCAGAGCCCCCATCACCGGGAACACTTCATCAATATCGGAAGGCTTTAACTTGACCACCCGGGCCCCGCGGTGCGGCAGCAGACTGATCAGCCCCTCGCGGGCCAGCACCTTCAGGGCTTCGCGCAGTGGCGTGCGCGATATACCGAAGCGCGCGCAGAGCTGTTTTTCCGGGATCCGGGTCTCGTCGGCCAGCTGGCCATCGAAAATCAGTTCGCGTAATTTGTTGACCACGTCTTCATGCAGGGTGGATTGCCCATTGGGGACAATTTTTTCAGGTGCCGGGTCGATGGTGACGGGCGCTGGCACGGCCCTATCCCCCCGCCGGGCTGAGGGCCTGGTCGAGCACCTGGATCACGTGCACGGCCTGGCGGGCCGCGCCATCGGCAATCTGATGGCGGCAGCTAGTGCCATCGGCAACGATCAAGGTGTCGGCGTCTGCGGCGCGCACCGCCGGCAGCAGGCTTTGTTCAGCCATGCGTTTGGAAATATCGATAGTCGCCGCGCCATAACCGAAGGCGCCAGCCATACCGCAGCAACTGGATTCAATGGTTTTAACGCTCAGACCCGGCACCAGGCCCAGCACTTTCTCGACGCTGCCCATGACGGCAAAGGCCTTTTGATGGCAATGGCCGTGCAGCAGTGCCTGCTTCTGGGCAATCGCTTTCAGAGGCAACTGCAGGCGCCCGGCATCCAGCTCGCGGGCCAGAAACTCTTCGATCAAAAAGGCATTGGCCGCCAGCGCATCGGATTCCGGGCCGGGATACAGGGCCTTGAACTCATCGCGCAGGGTCAGCAGGCAGGACGGTTCCAGCCCGACGACGGGAATGCCCTTGGCCAGATAGGGGGCGAAACTGTCGAGTACGCGGCGCGCCTCGATGCGGGCCTGGTCAATCAGACCCGATGCCAGAAAAGTGCGCCCGCAACAGAGCGCGCGGCCACCGTCGCTGGGTTCCGCCAGTTGCACCCGGTAGCCGGCGGCCTTCAGCACCCGCAGGGCGGAGTCCAGCTGATCCGGCTCAAAATAGCGGCTGAAGGTGTCGGCCCAGAGGATCAGGTCGGGGTCGGGTTGTGCTGCCGTGGTCTGCTGAAACGGTGTCGCCGACCACCGGGGCAGGCTGCGCTGGGCGCTGAAGCCAAACAGCCATTCACTGACTTTGGCGGCCCCGGGCAGACGGTCGCGGAGATTAGGCAGCCAGGCGACTTTTGACAGGGCGGCGGCATAGCGCGGCAGATAGGCGACCAGCCGGTCAAAGGTACGAAGCCGGTTGTGTTTGTGGTATTGGTAGAGAAATTCGGTTTTCATGCGGGCCATATCGACCCCGGTCGGGCACTCCCGTTTGCAGCCCTTGCAGCCGACGCAGAGCTGCATGGTATCGCGCATTTCGTTACTGGTCAGCGCCGCGGCGCCCAATTGCCCCGACAGGGCCAGGCGCAGGCTGTTGGCGCGGCCCCGGGTTAAATGTTTTTCGTCGTTGGTTACCCGGAACGACGGGCACATGACACCGGCGTCGCGTTTACGGCACGCCCCGTTGTTGTTGCACATTTCCGTGGCGCTGGCGAAGCTGCCCCATTCCGACCAGTCCAGTCCGGTCTGCAGTTCCGTTTGCCGGTAACCCGGCTTGAAGCGGAACAGGCTGCGATCATCCATTTTCGGCGGGTCGACAATCTTGCCCGGGTTCATCTGCGCGGTCGGATCAAAGGCCGCTTTCACCTGCCCGAAAAGCGCAACCATGCGGGGCCCGAACATGGCTTCGTGAAATTCCGAACGGACCAGCCCGTCGCCGTGTTCGCCGGAATGGGACCCCTTGTATTCACGCACCATCTCGAAGGCCCGTTCGGCAATGATGCGCATCTGTTGCGGCCCGACATCGCCTTTCAGATTGACGATCGGGCGCACATGCAGACAGCCGACAGAGGCATGGGCATACCAGGTGCCTTCCGTGTTTTGTTGATGGAAAACCTCGGTCAGGCGCTGGGTGAAGTCGGCCAGATCCTCAAGCCGTACGGCACAGTCTTCGATGAAGGAAATCGGTTTGCCGTCGCCTTTCATGGACATCATGATGTTGAGGCCCGACTTGCGCACTTCCCATACGGCTTTCTGAAATTCCGGATCAATGGCTTCAACAACGCCGCCGGGAAACCCGAGATCAGCCATCAGTTCGACCAGACGGGCCAGGTCCCTGAGCTGGGTGGCGCGGTCGTCGCCGGCGAACTCGACCAGCAGGATGGCGTCGGGCTGGCCATCGACAAAGGCATCGACGGTGGCCTTGAACAGGGGAATTTCGCGGGCCAGATTGATCATGTTGCGATCAACCAGCTCAACCGCCGCCGGACCCAGTTTGACGATATGCTGGGTCGCGTCCATGGCCTGATAAAAGGTCGGAAAATGGCAAACCCCCAGCACCTTGTGTGTGGGCAGGGGCTGCAGGTCGAGATGGATTTCCGTGGAAAACCCGAGCGTGCCCTCCGAGCCAACCAGCAGGTGGGCCAGATTGGGATGGCTCTGCGCCCGTGTGACAAGGGCGTCGCCCCAGGCCCCCTTCGGCACGCCGTTTGGCAACAGGGCATCGATATTGTAGCCGCCGACCCGGCGCATGACATCGGGAAAGCGTTTACGGATTTCGGCAGCTTCCGTCTGACCCAGCTGCAACAGAGTGCCGGCCAGCCCGGCCTGGCGCTCATCGAGGCCGGCAAGCGTGGCGTTATCGGCAATTTCACCAAAATGCATGGCACTGCCGTCCATCAGCAGGGCATCGATGGCCCTGACGTTGTCGCGCATGGTGCCGTAGCGAATGGAGCGGGCGCCGCAACTGTTGTTGCCGGTCATGCCGCCGATGGTGGCCCGGCTGGAGGTGGAGACATCGACCGGAAACCAGAGCCCCTGGCTTCGCACCGCCGCATTCAAATGATCAAGAACCATACCCGGCTCGACCGACGCGCGCTGTGCGGCCGGATCAAAATCAATCAGCCGGTTGAGATGTTTCGAGACATCGACCACCAGCGCCTCGCCGACGGTTTGGCCGCACTGCGAGGTGCCGCCACCGCGCGGCAACAGGGGGATCCCTTCGTCGCGGGCGATATCCATGGCGATCCGGATATCCGCTGTCGAGCGGGGAACGACAACGCCAATCGGTTCGATCTGATAAATCGAGGCGTCGGTTGCATAGCGGCCGCGCGAAAAGGCATCGAACAGGACCTCGCCCTCGAGCTCCCGGTTCAGGCGTGCCGACAGCGCACTGTCACCGATGCGGGCCGCATGTTTGCCGCGTACGTGGGCCGGGGTGGTCATCGGTTTAACTCCTTATAAAGCCATCCCGTATGGTAACAAAATGAATTCATTTTACAATAAAGACTTTTCCAACGGCATGCAGAATACAAATTATTTACCAATAAACACATA
This sequence comes from Rhodospirillales bacterium, assembly GCA_013203595.1. GTDB lineage: Bacteria > Pseudomonadota > Alphaproteobacteria > Rhodospirillales > Casp-alpha2 > JABMNT01. Next base: position 14,827 of record JABMNT010000246.1, on the reverse strand, counting down.
AAAACAATAAGATAGTAGGTAAATCCGGTTTCAAACAAAAGCGGTTGCGGTTTGACATTTTTGAATTCATAATGGCCGCCGCGTCTGGTGCCGCCTGGCTCCGCGCATTGACCGTCCACCGAACAGGAGCCTTCCCCATGTCTTACAAAAGCGGCCGCCATTTTCTGCAGATCCCCGGACCGAGCAATGTCCCCGACCGGATTCTGCGGGCCATTGATAATCCAACCATGGACCACCGTGGCCCGGATTTCGGCATCTTTTCGAAAGGCGTGCTGGAAGATTTGAAAAAAGTCTTCAAGACCACCGGCCCGGTAATCATCTATCCGGCGTCCGGTACCGGTGCCTGGGAAGCGGCTTTGGTCAATACCCTGTCGCCCGGCGATAAAGTCCTGATGTCCGAGACCGGGCAGTTTGCCGCGCTGTGGTGTGAGCTGGCGAAGAAGCTTGGCTTTGTTCCCGACTTCATCGAAGGCGACTGGCGCCGGGGTGCTCCCGCCGATGCCATCGAGGCCAAACTGGCCGCCGACAGCGGCCACGAAATCAAGGCGGTTTGTGTGGTTCACAACGAAACCTCAACCGGGGTGGTTTCAAACGTCGCCAATGTACGCAAGGCCCTGGATGCGGCAAAACATCCGGCGCTGCTGTTCGCCGACACCATTTCGTCACTGGGTTCCGTCGATTTCGAACACGACGCCTGGCAGGTCGACGTGACCATCAGCTGTTCGCAGAAGGGCCTGATGCTGCCGCCGGGATTAAGCTTTAACGCCATCAGCGAAAAGGCCCTGGCCGCGTCGAAAGCCAACAGTTACGCCCGTTCCTATTGGGACTGGAGCGCCATGCTGGCCAACAACGCAACCGGCTTCTATCCCTATACCCCGTCGACCAACCTGCTGTACGGGCTGCGCGAAGCCCTCGACATGCTGCTCGAGGAAGGCCTCGACAATGTGTTCAAACGCCATGACCGCTACGCCGAAGCCACCCGGCGCGCGGTTCAGGCCTGGGGCCTCGAAGTGCTGTGCCAGAACCCCGATGAATATTCCAGTGTGCTGACGGCGGTGCTGGTTCCCGAAGGCCATGACGCCGACCATCTGCGCGGCGTCATTCTTAATAAGTTCGATATGTCGCTGGGCACCGGTCTGGGCAAGGTCAAGGGCAAGGTCTTCCGGATCGGCCATCTGGGTGATTTCAATGACCTGACCCTGATGGGCACGCTGTCGGGTGTGGAAATGGGCTTGTCGCTGGCCGACATCCCGCACCAGAAAGGTGGCGTTGCGGCCGCCATGTCCTATCTGACGGACGCCTGATGACGACGCCGGATGATGATTTGGTGCTGCAGGCACGCGATGGCGATATCGTCACCATCACGCTCAACCGGCCCCACAAACTGAACGCCCTGACCAAGCCCATGTGGGGGCAGCTCGGCGATCTGTTCAGGGCGCTGAACGGCGATGCCACGGTGCGCTGCATCGTGCTGCGTGGTGCTGGTGAAAAAGCCTTCAGCCCCGGCAACGATATCTCGGAGTTTGAGACGGATCGCAGCAATGCCAAGCAGGCGGAAGCCTATGGTGCGCTCATGCACGGCACGATCACGGCCATTCGCGACTGCATCCACCCCAAGGTGGCGATGATCCGGGGTATTTGCGTGGGCGGCGGTCTGGAAATCGCCGGCCTCTGCGATATCCGCATCTGTGGCACCTCGAGCCGCTTTGGTGTGCCCATTGCCAAGCTCGGTCTGGTCATGGGCTATACGGAAATTGCCGCCCTGGCCGATCTGGTGGGTCCCGCGGTTGCCTACGAAATCCTCACTGAAGGCCGGGTCTTCGCTGCCGAGGAAGCTCTGCAAAAAGGCCTGGTCAGCCGCATTGTCGCCGACGACGCGGTCGAGAGCGAAGCCCTGGCAACGGCCCGGCGGATCGCTGACGGCGCACCGCTGGTGCACCGCTGGCACCGTAAATTCCTGGCCCGCCTGGCCGACCCCCGGCCCCTGTCCGCGGCCGAAAACCGCGAAGGCTTTGCCTGCTACGACACGGGCGATTTTGCCGAAGGCTACAAGGCCTTTCTGGAAAAACGCAAACCGGATTTTACGGGGACTTAACGGATGCAGGACAACAGCGGCCCGCTGGCCGGGATCCGGGTGATTGAACTGGCCCATGTGATGGCCGGTCCGGTCTGCGGACTGATGCTGGCCGATATGGGTGCCGATGTCATCAAGGTGGAAAAGCTGCCGGGCGGTGACGACACCCGACGCTTTCTGCCGCCTGATATCAAGGGTGAATCCGCCGCCTATATGATGATGAACCGCAACAAGCGGGGTATTGCCGTCGATCTGAAAAACCCCGATGGCCGCGCCTGTGTGACCGACATGCTGAAGACCGCCGATGTGGTCATCGAGAACTACCGGGCCGGGACCATGGAACGCCTTGGCCTCGGCTATCAGGCCCTGCAAGAGATTAACCCGGGCCTGATTTATTGTGAAATTTCAGGCTTCGGACGCACCGGCCCCTACAAGGACCGGGGAGGCTATGATCTGATCGCCCAGGGCATGAGCGGCCTGATGAGTATCACCGGCGAAGGGCCCGGCCGCGACCTGGTCAAGGTTGGCGCCCCGGTGACCGATATCACGGCCGGCATCCTGGCCGCCACCGGGGTTCTGGCGGCTTATATCCACCGTCTGAAAACGGGTTATGGTCAGCGTGTCGACACTTCGCTGTTCGAGGCCGGCATCACCCATACCTACTGGCAGTCGGCGATCGCCTTCGCCACCGGCAAGGCCCCCGGCCCGCTGGGCTCGGCCCATCCCCTGAACGCACCCTATCAGGCGTTTGAGACTGCCGATGGCTGGATCACCGTGGGTGCCGCCAACCAGGCCAATTGGCTGCGCCTGCTCGATGTGCTTGCACGCCCTGATCTGGCCGCCGATGCCCGTTACACTGACAGCAGGGCGCGCATGGATAACCTGTCATCCCTAAGCCAAACGCTTGCCGAAATTTTCAAAACCCGCGGCAAAGAAGACTGGCTGGCGCGGCTTGAACAGGCCGGGGTGCCGGCCGGGCCGGTTCTGGACGTGCTCGAAATGCAGGCCGACCCCCATGCCCTGGCCCGCCAGATGATTGTCGAGGTGGATCATGACACGGCGGGCACCGTGAAAACCCTGGGCTGCCCGATCAAGTTTTCCGAAACACCGGCTTCGGTGCGCAGTGCCGCCCCGGTCTATGGCCAGCATACCCGCGCCGTGCTCGGCGAATACGGATATGACGGGCCGGCCATCGCCCGGCTGATCCGTTCCGGTGCGGTTGTCTGTCACGAAAAGGACTCGCAATCGATCGACTGAATCTATTAGGATCAGATTGTCGGCGGCGGAAACTTCGGGAACGCGCAGCATGAAGTGGTTGATGGGTATTGTCTGGCTATTGGCCCCGGCTTCGGCGCTGGCCCATACCATCGAGCCCTGCTATTGCGATCAGGGCTGCTACACGAATGAAGTGACGAAACTCACCTGTACGCCCGACAAGGCACGCTTCAAATCAACCGGCCTGCCCGCCAGCACCGACAGCCAGATGATCGGCATCCGCGCCTCCAACCAGCAGTTCCCGGCGGCCCATGATTTTGAGTTCGAAATCAACCGCAGCCCCCGCTATCAGCAAAACACCACAGCCACGGAACCGGGCGCCATTGGCGTTGCGGTCAACGGCGTGCCCCTGTTCAATCCCGACACCCAGGGCCCGGCCGGTGCAACCGGAAAACGGCCCACCGCCTTCGACGCCGGCGAACTCGATGACTGCGGCGGTCATGCCGGGCGCGGCGATGATTATCACTATCACATTGCGCCCAAATGCCTGATCGAAAACCTGGGTGCGGATCATGTGGAAAAACTCAAAAAACCCATCGGTTTCGCCATGGACGGCTTTCCCATTCTGGCCCTCGGCTGGTTCGAGAAATCAAACGATGTGGAAGCCCTGCTCGATCTGTGCCGCGGCATGTTTGATGAGAACGACAGCTATTTCTACAACGTCATGAACAAACCGAAATGGGATATTCTGAACTGTTTCCATGGCCGTCCCCGGGGTTTCGCCCGCGACCGCTGGCGTCCCCGCCTCGATAAAAATCAGCGCGAAATCGTCGGCCTGCCGATCAGGTTTGAAATTCAATCGACGCAAAGGCAAACCGAAGGGAATGATGTCTGCCATACAATGACCGGTCGCTTGTCCAACGAACAGATCCTCACCACCAGTGGCCAGACGCGCCGTATCAGCAGTCAGTCAGGGTCGATCTTTCATTGCAATGCGCAGTGTTACGGCCTGTTTTTTGAAGCCGAGAGAAAACCCCAGTTTCGCGGTCGTGTGCTTTATTACGATCTGATTACCGAGCGCTGCCCCATTGGTTTTGATCCGTCACAGATCAAGACCTTCGAGGCCTATCTGGGCCCACCGCAACCCTACAAAGGCCCGCCGCCAACCGGCAGGGGACCAGCGCCGGGCGGCAACCGCCCACCCGCAGACGGCAGAGGCCCGCCACCGAAGGGAAGCGGGCCACCGCCCAGAGGCTAGCAGCTGGCTGTGATCATTCCCGGCAAGGCAATCACGCGGTGCGCGGTGATCGGGCCTTGCCTCACAGGATGGTTGTCGCTGCGGCTCTATCTTGCGCAGAGATATCTGACATAGCTGGAGTCTGTACTATTCTGGCGAACCGCCCATACTCTCCAATGGATGTTTATGGGATAAAATCATGGCTTTGACTCATCGAACGGAAACAAGTAAAAGCGAGTTCCAGTCATGAAAAGTACGCGCCCGTTTTTATGCGCCAATGCGCGGTTTATGCGCCCCTACGAGGCCCGATAGTGTCATTAGATGATTTGAACAGCTGGCTGCTGGAACGCCCGGAAATTGAAACCGTGTTTGCCTGCGTCTGTGATCTGAACGGGACCATGCGTGGAAAACGCCTGCCGGTCGAACAGGCGATGAAGATTCTAGACGGCGGCCTGCGGATGCCGCTGTCGATCTTGAGCCTTGACGTCTGGGGCGAAGATATCGAGGGCAACGAGCTCGTGTTCGAGACCGGTGATTCTGACGGGATCTGCGACTTCACCGGACGACCGATCGTCCTGATCAACTGGACCAGCCGGCCGTCTGCCCTGGCCATGCTGTGGATGCGCGAAGAAGACGGAACCCCGTTCTCAGGCGACCCGCGCAGGGCCCTCGCCGATGTCGTCGACCGCTACAAGGCGCGCGGCCTCACCCCGGTCGTTGCCACCGAGCTCGAATTCTATCTCTACGATCCGAGCGACACGCAACCGCAACCACCCTGCTCGCCGATCACCGAGAAGCGGCTCGGCTCTGATGGCGCGATGTCGCTCGACGAACTGCAGCATTTCGACGCATTTCTGGATGACGTCTACGATGCCTGCGCCGAACAGGGGATCCAGGCCGATGCCGCCATTTCCGAAAACGGCGCCGGCCAGTTTGAGATCAATTTTGTCCATGTCGCCGATGCGCTGAAGGCCGCCGACGACGCGGTTCTGTTCAAGCGGCTGGTCAGGGGCATCGCCCGCAAGCACGGCTTCGCTGCGACATTTATGGCCAAGCCCTACGGTGAGCGGTCAGGCAGCGGTATGCACGTCCATTTCTCGCTGGAGAACGAAGCCGGTGAAAACCTTTTCGACAACGGGGGTGATGAAGGCACGCCGCTGATGCTGAATGCAGTCGCAGGCATGCTGGCGACGATGCAGGAAAACACGCTTGTTTTCGCACCGCATGAGAACTCGTACCGCCGGCTAATGCCCGGCGCCCATGCGCCGACCGGTGTCGCCTGGGGTTATGAAAACCGGACCGCCGCCATTCGCATTCCCGGTGGTAATCCCAAGGCACGCCGGATCGAGCACCGGGTCGCCGGCGCTGACACCAACCCGTATCTGGTGCTGGCGAGTATTCTGGGCGGCGCGCTGGTCGGGATTGATGGTGGGCTGGAACCGGCGAAACAGATCAGCGGTGATGCTTACAGCATGAAACTGGACCACCTTCCCCTCGACTGGGCAACCTCGATCGAAGCCTTTCGTCGCGGCGCCCAGGTCCAGGAAATATACTCCAAACGCCTGCAGACGATGCTCGTTGAAAGCAAGATGCAGGAGCTTCAGCGCTTCGCCCGCCAGGTCACCGATTTCGAGTATGACACCTATCTGGAAGTGGTCTGATGGAGCGCCGGGATCACGCCGGCAATGGCGTGACCGCTCATACCACCAGTTACTACGCAGCCAGCACCAACCCGTCGCCGGAGCGCCCACCGCTGAACGGCGACATCACCATCGACATTCTGATTGTCGGCGCCGGATACAGCGGCCTGTCGACGGGACTGCATCTGGTCGAAAGGGGCTACAAGGTTGCGATCATCGAAGCGGCTCAGGTTGGCTGGGGCGCGTCGGGGCGCAATGGCGGTCAGATTGTCAACGGCTTGAATGCCAGCCTGCAGACGATCGGTAAACGCTATGGCGCGGACACCGCCAATTTCGTTGCCGGGCTGGTGCAGGAGGGCGGCGAAATTATCCGCGAACGGATCAGGACCTATGCGATTGAGTGCGATCTGAAGGACGGCAACATTATTACCGCCTATACCGGCGCCCATATGCGCGAACTGGAAGACCGCCTGCAGCTGTGGGCGGGTTACGGGATCAACAACCAGGAAATGCTCGACCGCGAGCAGCTCCGCGCGCAGGTCAATTCGAACGTCTATGCCGGCGGCCTGATCGACCGCTCGGGCGGTCATATGCATCCGCTCAACCTGGCTCTCGGCGAGGCCGCGGCGTTCGAAAAGCTGGGCGGGGTGATCTACGAGCACACGCCTGCCATTCATGTCGACACGAAAGCCGCAAAGCCCGTGGTCAGGACCCGTGATGGCTCGATCATCTGCAACACCCTCGTGCTGTGCGGCAATGCCTATCTGGGGCACCTGGTGCCCGCGCTCACCTCGCGGGTGATGCCGGTGTCAACCCAGGTCATGGCAACCGAACCGCTGGGCGAGGAGCGGGCACAGGACCTGATCCCCACCGACGTCTGCGTTGAGGACGCGCGCTATATTCTCGACTACTACCGCCTGTCGGCCGACAAACGCATGCTGTTCGGTGGCGGGGTGGTCTATGGCGGCACCGATCCCCGTAATATCAAGGCCAAGTTGCTGCCCAACATGAACAAGGTGTTTCCGCAGCTGAAGGGCGTGAAAATCGACTTTGCCTGGAGCGGAAATTTCGCCCTGTCCTTCAGCCGTGTGCCGCAGATGGGCCGGATTGGCAACAACACCTATTTCGCCCATGGCTACAGCGGGCATGGGGTGACCGGCTCTCACACCTTCGGCCGTATCCTGGCGGAAGCCATCAATGGCGACCGGTCCCGGTTTGATGTGTTTGAGAAGGTGCCATGGATTCCGTTCCCCGGGGGACGGATGTTCCGGGTGCCTTATTCGATGGCCGGCTCCTGGTGGTACGCCTTGCGCGACAGGCTGGGTATATAGGTGGCCGCCTGCACGGCGGGGCGTTATTGCCCGGCCTCTGCCAAAAAAAAGCGGCTGGTTAACCGCACCCGCTGCCACCAATGAAAGTGACGGTCGCTGTATTTACGCGGCCACACAGTCTGCGAAGTAGTGGACCTGACCATCTTCTCCGACTTCCTGCACGAGGCCATGGGTATCGGTTTCAAAGCCCGGGCATTCGCGGGCGAAATCGCGGTTGAACTTCAGGTATTCGACGATTTTCCGGTTGAACACTTCGCCCGGGATCAACAGCGGAATGCCGGGCGGGTAGGGGGTCACGAGTCCGGTCGTGATGCGACCTTCCAAGTCGTCGATCGGCACCCGCTCGGTCGTGCGTTTTGCGATATGGGCAAAAGCATCACTGGGTTTCATGGCCGGCGTCAGGTCGCTCAGATACATATCGGTGGACAGCACCGCCACATCGTATTTGGCGTAGAGCGCATGCACGTGCTGGCACAGATCGCGCAGCCCCATTTGCTCATATCGCGGTTGTTTGGCGCAAAACTCGGGCATGGTCCGCCACATCGGCTGGTTCTTGGCGTAGTCGTCCTTGAACTGCTGCAGCGCCGACAGCAGCGAGTTCCAGCGACCCTTGGTGATGCCGATCGTGAACATGACGAAGAAGCTGTAGAGGCCGGTCTTTTCGACCACCACGCCGTGCTCGGCCAGGTACTTGGTGACAATCGAGGCGGGGATGCCGGTGTCTTCGAACCAGCCGTCCATATTCAGGCCGGGCGTGATGATGGTGGCCTTGATCGGGTCGAGCATGTTGAAGCCGGGAGCCATGTCGCCGAAATCATGCCAGGAGCCTTCGCCATCGGAGGGTTGCACGCCGTCGGCATCGGTTCGTCTCAGTACCCAGTCCTCGGCGTCGCCGATACCCTCGTCGACGAGTTCGTCGGGGCCCCAGACCTGAAACCACCAATCATCGCCATATTCCGCGTCGACCTGGCGCATCGCACGGCGGAAATCGAGCGCTTCGGCAATGCTCTCCTCGACCAGCGCGGTGCCGCCCGGGGGCTCCATCATGGCGGCCGCGACATCGCAGCTGGCAATGATACTGTATTGCGGGCTGGTTGAGGTATGCATCAGGTAGGCTTCGTTGAACAGGTGCCGGTCCAGCTTGGTTTCCTGGCTGTCCTGCACCAGCACGTGGCTGGCCTGACTGATGCCGGCCAGCAGCTTGTGGATCGACTGGGTGGCATAGGTGACCGAATGCCTGGTCCGCTCTCGCTTGCGGCCCATGGCGTGAAAGGTGCCGTAGAACGGATGAAAAGATGCATGCGGCAGCCAGGCTTCATCGAAATGCAGGTTGTCGACATAACCGTCGAGCAGACCTTTGATGGTTTCGGTGTTGTAGAGCACCCCGTCATAGGTGGACTGGGTCAGCGTCATGATGCGTGGCTTGACGGTGTCGGCATCGACACCGGCGAGCAGCGGGTTGGCAAGAATTTTCGCCTTGATCGTCTCGACCTCGAATTCGGCCTGCGGAATAGGGCCGATGATGCCGTGGTGATTGCGTGTCGGCTTCAGAAACACCGGATCGCGCCGGTCATAATGATCGCATGCAGGATCGACTTGTGGCAGTTGCGGTCAACGATCACCACGTCGTCGGGAGCAACCGTATGGTGCCAGACCATCTTGTTTGAAGTCGAGGTGCCGTTGGTCACGAAAAAGCAGTGGTCGGCATTGAAGATGCGCGCGGCATTGCGTTCGGATGCACCAATGGCGCCATTATGGTCGAGCAACTGACCCAATTCTTCGACCGCGTTGCAGACATCGGCACGCAGCATGTTCTCGCCGTAGAATTGGTGGTACATCTGGCCGATCGGACTTTTCAGGAAGGCGACGCCTCCCGAGTGTCCGGGGCAGTGCCAAGAGTAGGAGCCATCCTCGGCATAGTTGAGGAGTGCCCTGAAAAAAGGTGGCTGGATGCCTTCCAGGTAGTTCTTGGCCTCGCGAATGATGTGGCGGGCCACAAACTCCGGCGTGTCCTCGAACATGTGGATGAAACCGTGCAGCTCGCGCAGAATATCGTTGGGCAGGTGACGACTGGTTTTGGTCTCACCATAAACATAGATCGGCACGTCGACGTTCTTCCATCGCACTTCCTCGATGAAATTGCGCAGGTTCAGCACCGCCGGATCAAGATCGGGTCCGGGCGTAAATTCCTCGTCGTCTATGGACAACACGAAGGCACTCGCCCGCGACTGCTGCTGGGCGAATTGTGACAGATCGCCATAGCTGGTCGTCCCAAGCACCTCAAAGCCTTCATTCTCGATGGCCTGCGCCATGGCGCGAATGCTTGAACCTGACGCGTTTTCGGAGCGAAAATCTTCATCGATGATGACGATAGGGAAGCGAAACTTCATGAAACTGTCCTAGCGGGTAACAGGATGGATAGGGAAGACACGAGGGACAGGAAAGGCGTGACCTGTCTTTTTTTCAGGTATTATCAGAGGAAAACCCTCTTCACCAGAGCGTAGCATTTCCCCGACGCTTTGGAATGCAAAATCATAGTCCATTGACGCATCCATCCAGAACCACTTCAGCGATGCGCGCCGTCTGAATAACCGGGAAATTTTTTAACATCAGCAAACCGCCGCCAACCGACAAAGGCCTGTTGCCTGCCAGCCGGGGGCTCAGCCCTTGAGGGCGCTCTCGACTGCCTTGATCTTATCTTCCACCGAAATCTCGAGAATCGAGGTGATTTCCAGGTTGCGGTCTTCATAGGCATTGACGCCGGGATGGCTGGCCTGCCATTTCTTGACCATGGCATCACGCCCCGCCAGCAGTTCGATAATCTCGAACCGATAGAGCCGGAGCATATGGGTCAGCCAGATGTTTACCGGCCAGGACGGATAGCTCAGATCGATCTCGAAGCGATCAAGCAGGGAGGTAACGGTTTGGGCCGTATACCAGACTTCGCCGGTGACCCAGCGGTTGGTGGTGAACAGGCGGATCGGGTAGCCGGCCTGATTCATGGAAATGCCGATAAAATGGGTCAGCGCGTCATTGGGATCATCCGGTGCCCTGAAGTCATCGAGTGGTGCCGGGGCTATGCCGTCGGGCATTCCCCGGGGCCGCAGGAAGGTGTGGAAATGACCATGTTCGGCACCCCATTTGTTGGCCCGCTTTTCCGGCGGATGGGCATGGTAGTAATACTGGGAATGGGTTTCGTGGTCATAGACATCACCGGTCGGGTAATGGTCCCATTCAAAAAAATCACCCTGGCCTTTCAGAACCTCGCCGACCACATTGGCCGAACTTTTTTGCAGCACCCGGTAACATTCCAGAATATGGGTTCCCGCATCCATCAGGGCGTCAAGCTGTTCAGGGCTGGCTTCGGACAAGTTAGTCATGCAAATTACCTCCCGTTTTTATCAGCACTCTTTTTGTGCGAAAAAATTAAAACCATATATCCCGCTTAGCCAGAAAAATCCAAAAAAAATCCGCGAGCCCCATAGAGCCCGCGGATTTTTTGGCAACAAGGAATCAGTTACATGGGCTTCTTTTTGGCAGCGCATGGATTGCAGGGATTACATGCATTTTTAGCGGCACAGGGGTTGCACGGGTTGCATGCCTTTTTAGCGGCGCAGGGATTACACGGGTTACATGCCTTTTTAGCGGCGCAGGGATTGCAGGCGGCAACTTCGATAATGCCGGACCGGTCTGGCGCTGCGGCCTGGGCCGTTGGTAATACGCTCATGGCTCCGACGCCGGTAAGTGCTGCAACGCCAACATATGCGATAGTTTTCTTGATCATAAGGCTCTCCTGTTTGGTTTGGGTTCAATGTTATGAATTATGATGGCTGACCATAGCGGTGGATTTTTGATAACGGGAGTCACGTTGTTTCACCATGTTGTGATCTTGTCGCGATCTGGGTTGTCGGCAAAAGAGGGAGGCGCCGGTGCGGTCAGGGCCGTTCAGTCCCCTCACCAAATCGTGACTGACTAATCGGTTGCATGACGGCACCGGAATTGGGGAAACTGTGGCTATGAGAAAACCGATTACCCTGGCCCTGGTCTGGCAACTGATCGTGACGGCTGTCAGCGCCGGACTGCATCCCGCCGCTGCCGATGGCTTGGTGGCGCCCGAAACCATCCCCATCGGGGCCGGCGCATTTATCATGGGCTCGACGGATTCAGAACGCGAGCTGGCCTACCGGCTGGATGAAAAAGCCTACGGCCATGACCGCACCCGACAGGGCAAATGGTACGCCGATGAGCCCCGGTCGCGATTCGTACTGGCCGGTTACCGGATTACCAGGAACCTGATCACAAACGGGGAATATGCGCTTTTTGTACAGGCTGAGGCCCATCCACCTCCCGACGTTTCGGCGGTAACCTGGCGCGGCTATAAGCTTGTCCATCCCTATAGCCGGACCCGCCGCTTTGCCTGGAACGGCCCCCAACCGCCGCCCGGCCGCGAACAACATCCGGTGGTTCTGGTTTCCCACGGGGATGCCCTGGCTTATGCAAAATGGCTGTCGCTGAAAACCGGAGCGTCATGGCGCCTGCCCAGCGAAGCCCAGTGGGAGAAAGCCGCGCGCGGTATTGATGGCCGGCTGTTTCCCTGGGGGCAGATATTTATGGCTGATTATCTGAACAGCCACGATGGTGGGCCGTTTGATACGGAAGTGGTGGGAAGCTATCCCTGGGCGGCCAGCCCCTTTGGCATGCTCGACGCCGCCGGCCAGGTCTTTGAATGGACAGCGACACCGGCCGGCAAGGACCGCTTAGTGGTCAAGGGCGGATCCTGGGATGACAAAGGCTGTGGTGTCTGCCGCCCCGCCGCCCGCCATGGCCGGCCCCATGATCTGAAACATATCCTGATCGGGTTTCGCCTGGTGACCGACCTGGACTAGTCGCATTCAGCCTTCCGGAACAATAATCCGGTAATCCGGTGTGGTGTTCAGCGGACAGGAAAACAGATAGTCGCCGGGTTTCAGCGAGACCGTGTAGTCGCCGGATTTTCCGGTCGCCAATCCGCCACCGGAGACGCTGGTTTTTGTCAGTTTATGAACCGGATTGCGCCAGTCATAATCCTTGTCGCGCAACCAGAAGCCCAGTTCATAGGGCACGTTCTTGTTGGTCACCCGAAACACATAATCGCCGGGCTGCAGAGTCATGACTTTGGCCTTTGCCAGCCGCTCTTCGGCGGTTTTTGCATTGATCGCTTCGCAGTCTGCTTTCTGTTTCGTGGTGTACTGATGATCGGTACCTTCCGGCTCCAGAAACTGGCATCCGGTCTGGGTCAGTTCGATGACCTCCGCGGCCTGTCCGGCCCCGGGCAGTGATGCCATCATCAAGGCGGTGCCGGCGATGGCCAGATATCGGAAATTCATTTTAAGCGATTTCATGGTTTCGTCCCTTATCAAGTCCTGTGTCCCTACCTCCTATAGAAAATTCCGCCAATCAACCCAAATCATATGCCCGTGATCCGGATGTTATTGAGATGCGCAAAAGGAAAGGCCGGCTGCTCCTCGTGCAGTTCATGTTCATAAAAAAAGGGCGGACCAAAAGAGGGTCCGCCCTGATTGCGTGATAAGGCCCAGCCTTAGCTGTTGTGAAGGCCCTTGCCAAACCGGGCAAGGGCCTTGCTCTGTCGATCAGCCAATCTCGAAGCGGTCGGCGTTCATGACCTTGGTCCAGGCCGCGACGAAGTCACCGATGAAGGCGGCCTGTGCATCGTCGCATGAGTAGACCTCGGCCAGCGCCCGCAGTTGCGAGTTCGAACCGAAGACCAAGTCGACACGGGTTCCCGTCCACTTGACCTTGCCGGTGGCGCGATCGCGTCCCTCGAACAGGTCTTCAGCTTCCGAGGTGGCTTCCCACGCCGTCTTCATGTCGAGCAGGTTGACGAAGAAATCGTTGCTCAGCGTCTCTGGCCGGTCGGTGAAGACCCCGTGCGGGGATTGGCCCACGTTGGTGTTGAGGACACGCATGCCACCGATCAGCACCGTCATTTCTGGCGCCGTCAGGGTGAGCAGCTGGGCCCGGTCAACCAGCAGGACTTCAGCCGGTACCGAGTAGTCCGCCTTCAGATAGTTGCGGAACCCGTCTGCAATCGGCTCGAGCACGGCAAAGGATTCAACATCTGTATCCTCCTGCGAGGCATCACTGCGTCCCGGTGTGAACGGAACATCGATGCTGTGCCCGGCCTTGCGTGCCGCCTCTTCGATGGCGGCACAGCCACCGAGAACGATCAGGTCGGCAAGCGAAACCTGCTTAGCACCGGACTGGGACTTGTTGAACGCGGTCTGGATCCCGGCCATGGTTTCAAGCACCTCAGCCAGTTGCGCGGGCTGGTTGACCTGCCAATCCTTCTGCGGTGCCAGACGAAGACGTGCACCGTTTGCGCCGCCGCGTTTGTCGGAGCCGCGGAAGGTCGAGGCCGAGGCCCAGGCGGTTGTTGTCAGTTGCGAGACCGAAAGACCTGATTTGAGGATCTGTTCTTTCAGGGCCGAGACATCCCCGGCGTCGATCAGGGGCCCGGTGGTCTGGGGAACGGGGTCCTGCCAGATCAGCGTTTCCGCCGGAACCTCTTTTCCCAGATAAAGCGACCGCGGGCCCATGTCCCGGTGGGTCAGCTTGAACCAGGCGCGGGCGAAGGCGTCGGCAAAGGCGTCCGGGTTTTTATGGAAGTGACGGGCAATCGGCTCGTAAATCGGGTCCATCCTGAGCGCCAGATCGGCTGTCGTCATCATCGGGGCGTGGCGCTTCGATGGGTCATGGGCGTCAGGCACGGCATCGGCTGCCGCCGGATCGGATGGCACCCATTGCCAGGCACCAGCTGGGCTCTTCACCAGATTCCAGTCGTAGGCGAACAGGGTGTCGAGATAGCTGTTGTCCCACTGCACCGGCGTTGGTGTCCAGGCGCCTTCAATGCCGCTGCTGATGGTATCGACGCCTTTGCCACCGGCAAAGCTGCTTTTCCAGCCGAGGCCCTGGTCCGCCATGCCGGCCGCTTCCGGTTCCGGGCCGACCAGTGCCGCATCGCCGGCACCATGGCATTTGCCGAAGGTATGTCCACCGGCAACGAGGGCGACGGTTTCCTCGTCATTCATGGCCATGCGGGCGAAGGTCTCGCGAATGTCGCGGCCTGAAGCCACGGCGTTGGGTTCGCCGTTAGGGCCTTCCGGGTTGACGTAAATCAGACCCATCTGCACAGCGGCAAGCGGGTTTTCCAACTGGCGATCGCCTGAATAGCGTTTGTCGTCCAGCCAGGTTTCCTCACTGCCCCAGTAAATGTCTTCCTCAGGCTCCCACACATCGGCGCGGCCGCCGCCAAAGCCATAGGGCGCAAGCC
>JABMNT010000245.1 GCA_013203595.1 Rhodospirillales bacterium | reverse complement strand
GGTTCTGTGATTGTTTTAATATACCGGTGGTGACCTTGGTCGATGTACCGGGATTCCTGCCGGGAACCGCCCAGGAATATGCCGGCATTATCAAGCATGGGGCGAAATTGCTTTATGCCTATGCCGAAGCAACGGTGCCGAAAGTCACCGTGATCACCCGCAAAGCTTACGGCGGTGCTTATTACGTGATGAGTTCCAAGCATCTGCGTGGCGACGTGAACTACGCCTGGCCATCAGCCGAAATCGCGGTGATGGGGCCGAAAGGCGCCGTCGAGATCATTTTTCGCCAGGACAGTGGTGATCCGGAAAAGATTGAGATGCGAACCGAGGAATATCGCAAACGGTTTGCCAACCCGTTTATTGCCGGGCATCGTGGATTTATCGATGACGTTATTCTGCCGCGCAATACGCGCAGCCGGTTAAGCCGGTCGCTGCGTATGCTGCGCGATAAAAAACTGGAAAACCCGTGGCGCAAACATGGCAATATTCCCCTGTGACGACGCCTGGCGGAGACTGCCCGGGCATAGCTGGAAGGCCATCGGATGATGATGCCCCGGCGGAACGATGGGAGTCTTGGCGGTGACGGACACGGAGCACGAAAAGACCATAAGGAGTTCCAGACGGCTGAAAGGCTTTGCCCTGCATTTGCTGGCCTATTTTGTGGTCATGATAATTCTGGTGCCGGTCAATCTGTTTGTTTTTCCAGACACAGTCTGGTTCGTTCTGCCGTTGGTCGGGTGGGGCAGTGTGCTGGCCGCTCATGTGGCCTATATTCTTGGTTTATTCGGCTCGGGCGGGCCAAAGCAATGACCCGGACTGGCAACTGGATTGTTGGGTGCAGAGCCGATAAGACTATATCTTCACTTTCCGAAATGCAGGTGTGAGCGCCTTTGATGATTAAAAAAATTCTGATTGCCAACCGCGGCGAAATTGCCTGTCGGGTCATAAAAACCGCGAAGAAAATGGGCATTGCCACGGTTGCGGTTTATTCGCAGGCGGACCGCGGTGCCCTGCATGTGAAGATGGCCGACGAGGCCGTCTGCATCGGCCCGGCGGCTTCGGCCGAGAGCTATCTGGTCATTGACAACATTCTTGATGCGATCCGCCAGACGGGTGCCGACGCGGTGCATCCGGGATATGGATTTTTATCGGAAAATGCCGGTTTTGCTGAGAAACTGGAACAGCAGGGCATTGTGTTTATCGGGCCCCGACCGCGTGCCATCAATGCCATGGGTGACAAGATTGAATCCAAAAAACTGGCTATGGCGGCGGGTGTCAATACGGTTCCCGGTCATACGGAAGCCGTACGCGACCCGGAAGACGCGGTCAGGATTGCCGGTGATATCGGCTATCCGGTAATGCTCAAGGCATCGGCCGGTGGCGGCGGCAAGGGCATGCGGATTGCTCATAATGACGTGGAATGCCGCGACGGGCTGATCCGGGCAACCAACGAAGCCAAATCGAGCTTTGGAGATGACCGGGTGTTTGTCGAAAAATATATTGAAGAGCCGCACCATATTGAAATCCAGGTGATTGGTGACAGCCATGGCAATGTCATCTATCTGGGTGAGCGCGAATGCTCGATCCAGCGCCGCCATCAAAAAGTTATCGAAGAGGCGCCATCGCCGTTTCTGGACGAAAAAACCCGCAAGGCCATGGGCGAGCAGGCCGTGCAGCTGGCAAAGGCCGTCGATTACATGTCGGCGGGGACCGTCGAATTTATCGTTGATAAGAACCGGAATTTCTATTTTCTGGAAATGAATACCCGCCTGCAGGTCGAACACCCGGTTACCGAACTGATTACCGGCCTCGATCTGGTGGAGTTGATGATCCGGGTCGCCGATGGTGAAAAACTGCCGCTGTCGCAGGACCAGGTGACGCTGACCGGCTGGGCCGTTGAAGCCCGCGTCTATGCGGAGGATCCGTTCCGCAATTTCATGCCATCAACCGGCCGCCTGGTCAGGTATATGGCGCCGCCTGAGTCCGATACCGTGCGGGTTGATACCGGTGTCTACGAAGGGGGTGAAATTTCCATCTATTATGACCCGATGATTGCCAAATTGATCGCCTATGGCAAGGACCGGGCCAGCGCTATTGTGCACCTGCAGAACGCCCTGGATGGCTATTATATCCGCGGCGTCAATCACAACATGGCGTTTCTCGCCGCCCTCATCGCCCATCCGCGGTTCGCCGGTGGCAACCTGACCACCAATTTCATTGCCGATGAATATCCGGACGGGTTCCACGGCCGTGATCTTGCCGTTCAGGAGCCGGTGGTGATGATCGCCGTGGCGGCTGTTGTACACCACCTGTTTCAAAACCGCGCGTCCCGGATTTCCGGTCAGATATCGGGCCATTCCCGGGATGTGGCGGATGACTGGGTGGTGGTTATGCGCGATACCCGCCATGCGGTTTCCGTTGCCGGCAGCGACGGTGCGTTCCAGCTAACCATCGACGGCAAAGCCTGCCGGGTCACCACGGACTGGCAGTTTCAGCAGCCGCTGTTCGTCGCCCGCATCGATGATGCCGATGTCTGTCTACAGGTTGAGCGCCATGGCATCGCCTACCGTCTGGGTTACCGGGGGGCGGAAGTTGACATGCTGGTGTTGACTGCGGCGACGGCCCGGCTCAATGAGCTGATGCCCTTCAAGGCGCCGCCGGATACTTCGCGGTTTCTGCTGTCACCGATGCCGGGACTGCTGGTGTCGCTGGCGGTGAGCGCCGGCCAGGAGGTCAAGGCCGGGGATGAACTGGCGGTTGTTGAAGCCATGAAAATGGAAAACGTCCTGCGCGCTGAAAAGGACCAGACCGTTAAATCCGTGGAAGTGACGGCGGGCGACAGCCTGATGGTGGATCAGATCATCATCGAGTTCGAATAGCCTTTGGATTTGCCTTCATTTGCCTCCACATCGCTGTTGGCCGGGCTGGAAGGGTTTGCCCTGGGTGGCGGCCTGATTATCGCCATTGGTGCCCAGAATGCCTATCTGATCCGCCAGGGGGTGCGTGGCGAGCGGGTCTATCTGGTCGCCACCCTTTGTTTTCTGTCGGATGCCTTGTTGATTGCCATCGGCACCGCCGGAATTGGTGCGGTCATCGCCTCTGATCCTCTGTTGCGCTCTATTGCCGCCTGGGGCGGGGCGGTTTTTCTGATCACCTATGGCGCCAAGTCGGCTTATGCCGTCCTGCACCCGGTCCCGCTCGACTGGCAGGCGGGTGAAGACAGTGGCCGTGGCATCTGGAAGATTGTCCTGACCACACTTGCCCTGACATTCTTAAATCCGCATGTTTATCTCGATACGGTTGTCCTGGTCGGGGGGGTGGCCGCCCAGTACGAGGCAGCCGAACGGCTGTATTTTACGGTGGGTGCGATCCTGGCCTCGGCCCTGTGGTTTTACGGGCTGGCTGTGGGAGCCCTGCGGGTCGCGCCGTTTTTTCAAACGAACCGGGGCGCGCAAGTGCTTGATGGCACAGTCACGCTGGTGATGTTTGCCGTCGCCCTGTCGCTGATCAAGGGCGAACTGGGCGGCTGACGGGCTTAGTGCAGTTCATGTTCATATGGAATCGCTGAGACGTCCGCACCGGTCCCCCGCATCGCTTTCCCATTCGCGCCTAACCGGCAGGCCGCTTTGGTGATCTCAGTTGTTTCCATATGAACATGAACTGCACTAGGACGGCCCGGTGTCGCCGAACACCGCCTCAAAGCTGCTGCGCAGGGCATTGTCAACCTCGGGCATGGAAGGCGTCAGCCCCAGATCCCACAGCGAGGTGACCCCGTGTTCGGAAATGCCGCAGGGTATGATCCCGTCAAAATGGCTGAGCTCGGGCTCGACGTTGATGGACACACCGTGAAAAGTAACCCATTTGCGAATGCGCACACCGATGGCGGCGATTTTATCCTCGCGCGCCAGCGGGCTATGAGGCGCACCCCGGCGCACCCAGATGCCGACCCGGCCTTCGCGCCGCTCGCCAATCACACTGAATTGGCCCAGGGTGCGGATCACCCAGTCCTCCAGGTTTGCCACATAGCGGCGCACATCAGGCCCGCGCTGTTTCAGATCGAGCATCACATAGGCCACCCGCTGGCCCGGCCCGTGATAGGTATAACGCCCGCCACGGCCTGAGCTGTGCACCGGAAACCGCTCCGCATCCACCAGTTCGGCCGGATCGGCGCTGGTCCCGGCGGTATACAGGGCCGGGTGCTCGAGCAGCCAGACCAGTTCGCCCGCGGTGCCGGCGCGGATCGCGGCGGCGCGCTGCTCCATCACCGCCACCGCTTCCAGATAGGGCACCGGAGTGTCGGAAATCCGCCATTCCAGGGGAAAGGTGGCGGGCAGGGCGGCTGGGGGCTCTAAAACTGTCATCATATCCTTGATAAGGGCGCTTGATTGGGTCGCTGGCATTTGCTATCTCCCCCTATGTAAAGACGAGGTCTCCATCTGTTTCAAGGGGATTTTGTTACCTCATGCGGTCGTGGCGGAACTGGTAGACGCGCAGCGT
>JABMNT010000244.1 GCA_013203595.1 Rhodospirillales bacterium | reverse complement strand
GTCCTGGTCGGCGAAGACCCGGCAAGCCAGGTTTATGTGCGCAACAAGGCCCAGCAAACGCTGGAGGTCGGCATGGCGTCCTTTGAACATCGCCTGGATGCGCAGACAGCGGAACCCGACCTGCTGCAGCTGATTGCCGGCCTCAACGCCGATCCGGCGGTTCACGGCATTCTGGTGCAGTTGCCTTTGCCCGCCCATATTGATGAAAACAAGATCCTCAGCGCCATTGATCCGGACAAGGATGTCGACGGCTTTCATCTGATAAATGTCGGCCGCCTGTGGACCGGCGGCCAATCGCTGGTGCCCTGCACACCCTACGGCTGCCTGCTGATGCTGAAAGACCGGCTCGGCGACCTGACCGGCAAACGGGCGCTGGTGCTGGGCCGCTCGAATATTGTCGGCAAGCCGATGGCTGCGCTTTTGCTGCAGGAAAACTGCACCGTTTCCATTGCCCATTCAAAAACCCGCGATTTGCCGGCCCGCTGCCGCGAGGCCGATATCCTGATTGCCGCCGTTGGCCGGCCACGGATGGTCAAGGGCGACTGGATCAGGCCCGGTGGCGTGGTTATTGACGTCGGCATCAACCGCATTGCCGCACCGGAACGCGGCGAGGGCAAGACCCGGCTGGTTGGTGATGTGGACTTCGATGCGGCCGTCCAGGTTGCCGGTGCCATCACCCCGGTACCCGGCGGTGTCGGGCCCATGACCATCGCCTGTCTGCTCCGCAACACGGTGGTCGCCGCCTGCCGGCAGCATGCCCTTGATCTGCCGGATTTCTGAGCGCCGGGGCTTTGCTATCAGGGATTTTGTGGCAGGTTCAGGGGGCGCCGTACGGGTGCCGCCCTTTCCGGCGCCGCCGGTCGATGAAAAATCGTCATGACTTTGCCGCGGCGGTCTTTTAGACTTGCCCCTTAAACAGCAAGGAAACATGTTTTGACGGATCCCATCTACCCAGTCGCCTGTCCCATCTGCGGTGAATGTCAGAATATTCTACCGGGCGGATTTGAGCCCTATGCCGAACCCTTTGGCAAGGTCAGTTGCATGGTTTGCAACCACCAATTCTCCCGTCCCGAATACCTGTCGGGTCTGGATGCGCGGGCCCGGGCCCTGTCCCAGTTAACCGGCCCGCAACCGGAATAGATCCGCCGACGGATGGCTGAACTTGCCCTTGCCATCAGCGTCTTTCTGGCCAGTCATCTGATCCCTGCGATCCGCCCCCTGCGCCAGCGATGCATTGCCCTGCTGGGCGAACGCCCTTACCTGATACTTTATTCCCTGATCAGCCTGGCAGCCCTCGTCTGGGTGATCAGCGCCTTTGCCGATGCGCCTTATGTGGACGTCTGGTCACCGCCACCCGCCCTGCACGGAGCGGCCCTGGCCGCTATCGCCATCGCCGTTTTCTTGGTTACCACCGGTCTCAGCTCAGCAAACCCTTTTTCCCTGGGCCCGGGCAGCCGGGCTTTCGATCCGGCAAAACCCGGCATCGTCCGTCTGTGCAAACATCCGGTGCTCTGGGGTCTGCTGATCTGGGCAACCAGCCATCTGGCTGTGAACGGCGATCTCGCCGCCATCCTGCTGTTCGGCCTGCTCGCCCTGCTCAGCGCCTCAGGGCCGTTCCTGCTCGACAAAAAACGCAAGGCCGCACGCGGCGACGGCGCCTGGCAGGACCTGCGCGAGCAGGTCGGCACCGTCACCATCGCCGACGCCCTGGCGCAGATTGGCCTGTGGCGGCTGCTGGTGGCAGCCGGGCTTTACCTGCTGCTGCTTTACGCCCATGGCCCGCTTATCGGTGTATCTCCCCTGGCCGGCCTGGAAATATAATTCATATCCCTGAAACGAAAGATTGAGCCTACCGCCAACGAATGATAGACAGCCGGGCTATGGCAACAGAACTTTCAAAAATTCGCAACTTTTCCATCGTCGCTCATATCGATCATGGCAAATCGACGCTGGCCGACCGGCTGATCCAGATCTGTGGCGGACTGACTCTGCGTGAAATGAAGGAGCAGGTGCTCGATTCCATGGATATCGAGCGCGAACGGGGGATCACCATCAAGGCCCAGACCGTGCGCCTGAACTACAAGGCACGAAACGGCGAGACCTATGTCCTCAACCTGATGGATACTCCCGTTCACGTTGATTTCACCTACGAGGTCAGCCGCTCGCTGGCCGCC
>JABMNT010000243.1 GCA_013203595.1 Rhodospirillales bacterium | reverse complement strand
GGCCCTATACGCCGAAAACCAACGGCAAGGCCGAACGCTTCATCCAATCCAGCATCCGCGAATGGGCCTATGGCCGAGCCTATCAAACTTCTGAACAGAGAAAACAGGAACTGCCCTACTGGCTGCACCATTATAATTGGCACAGGCCTCACAGTGCATTAAAAAGGAAACCGCCGATCAGCCGAACAGGGCTGGATGTGAACAACCTGTTGAGACTCCACAACTAGTCAGGAATATCCTGAGGCTGGTTGTAGCCGGGATAGGGCCAGGATTTTATGAGCTGCCACTGGGTCCCCTGCTTTTCAAGTAAATGGGCATGGTGATTGGGCAATTCGACGCCCAGCCCTTCAACAACTGTCGGGTTTTGTGTATGCACCCAGACGTAATCAGACTTTGTACGTTCCAATAGATCCCGCACACCTTTCGCACTCGAATCAGATATGACATGGATGGCTTCGGTAAGCGTTGCCGTTCCATAGAGCTGATACCGCATCAGCTTTGTATAGAATCCCGCTGACAACGGATCGATGATCAGAAGCCGCGCGGAGGGGGGCAGCATTTCCCGCATTTCTATTCCAACCTGTTTGACGAACTGTTTGGGTGCGCGGATATCAAAGCGTATTTTAGGGGCGAAGAATAACGGCAGGATCACCAGCAACAGGACACCCACCCTGGCCAGATGGGGCAGGGTTTTTGTCATTCGTTCGGCCAATCTGTATTGCCATAAAACACTCAACCCATAAGTCGCACAAAAAACACCGAGATGCGCAAGGTGCATATTGTAACGCCAATACGAAAGCGCATTTGCTCCCGGATACCCGCCATAAATAGCCAGGTAGACGAAAGCCAGAAACAGGTTATAGCCGACGAAGGTACTTCCCGTGATCAACGCAAACCGATCAAAACGCGTGCGGTAACGGAAGATGGCAACCAGTGACAAGGCACTAATTGTCCACATCATGGCAAAATAGGGAGACTTCTTGAGCATGATAATGCCCATTGTCGACAGGGTTTGCGGCATCTGCTGCCACTGCCATAAGTCAAACGGCATAATCGTTTGCGAACCCAGAGGAAAATGCCGGGATGAAAACCAGCTCCAGATCAAGAGGATAACAAATCCGGGCACCAGTATAAGCGGAAGCCTTTTCAGAAGCTGCCCGAACGGGATGTCAGGATCGCGCAAAACCGCAATCACGATACCGACAAGAATGCCAACTTCCAAAACGATAGTCGCTGGTTTCACACTCAACAGGACAACCAGGACCAGCCCGGCCTGCAGGGAAAGGCCCCACGCCTTTCGACCGTCATTGTTAGCCAGTGCGTCAAGAATCAACCAGCCAAGCAGGCCGGTAAACGCAACAGCCGCCGCCACCGGCAGGTCGGCGTAGGCGGTGAAGATTATCTTTTGAACAAATGCCGTACTGAAAATCGTGACGGTCATGAAACCGAGCGCACACAGGCCCCAACCGGCTTTCGCCTTACTGTCCAACCCGGCACCTCGACGAATAATATCGATGGCGGCAAGGGCCAGAGAGACAAGCAGTAGAATATGAAACAATGATGATGCATTTTCCACGAACCGCTGGCTTATTATCGACACCATATAGGGAATCAAGGACTGTCCGGTCGGATAGCCGGGGTAATCGGCAAGAGGTGCCGGCATACCCATACGAGGAAAGCCATCGACTTCGAACAAATAGCGCGCGGCCGGCAACCAGTGGGAATATTCATCCCATTGCGAAGGCTCCATGGCCGCCACCAGCACAAACAGCAGGACGATCATGATCATTATTTTGCCGGCACCATCCGCTATCAATCGCCGGTCACGGCGCCAGACGTAGGCACCACAGGCAATGGCCACAACAGCCATGAATAGCGAAATTGTGGTAAAGGGAAGCCGTGTCAAAGTACCGACCAGGGTAAATACCAGGGCGGTGGCCCCCCAGCCGACCATCACATCCGCTGCCACATAGCGATTGCGGCCGCCGATTGCCGCACCGATAACGGCCAGACCCAGCCCGACAAGCAGTACCGCCCCCAACCCAATCAACTGGTCAACGGTGGGCGCGAAATAAGTCGAAATAAAATTCATAAATCAGATCCGGTTTGGTTGTCAGGTGGCGGCGACCGCTTCATATCCCAATCCCGTCAGGCTTTCAACCGCCGCGCGATCTGCCGGGCAATTCGGTCGGCATTCGCCATGATGCTGAACGTCGGATTTTTTGCCGCCACCTGGTTAAGCACGGCGCCATCAACCACATACAGGCCGGGACTGCCGGCAAGCTCGCCAAGACTACTGGTATGGGGTGCTGCGCTGGAACCCGTGCCGTCTGCGCGCATGGGCAGTGTCCCCGCATAGTGGATATCCGCCCCCGGTTCGCTGGCCCGGGCCCCGCCCGGCACCGCATAGGCACCCAGTTTGCGAAAATGCCTGGTCATGGCACGGGTCGTTGACTTTATGACCTTGTCCAAACCGGGCTGGTAGCCACCGCTGATAGCGACGCCGCCCGTGGCCGCCGGATCACTGACTTTCAGGAAATTCCGGCTGAACCTTCCCGGCAGAAAACAGTTGGCAATCAGCAGCGCCGGTTGCAGGGCTCTGAACAGGCGGATGGCGGCCGGGCGGCTGAGGGGAATCTGGCCGATAAACGCCGAGGCCGGCAATCCCGAAGCCGCGAACAGCACCCCGTGCGCGTAAGCATCTGTCAGTTCCGCTGTCCGCAAGCGAAAGCCAAGCTGACCCAGGGAAAAGTTTTTCCGGGGCAGAACGCCGCCGAGAAAGCCGGGCAGAACCAGTGGTACCGCCAGCGTCGGATTGGAATAGAGGGGGATGTCCCGATCGAAATGCCGGAGATGGCGAAGCGCCAGAACCGTTGAACCAATGGTTCCGGCCGCCAGAACAACGGTCTTGCTCCGAAAACGCACCGGCCGCTGGTCGGCAGCGGCGCAGACAACCGCATAGCTGTTGGCGCCGCCTTCGATACTGCGAACCAGCAAACCGGAGCGATAGGTGAAATGCGGCTGTTTCTTGAGTTCAACCAACTCCTGGGCGGCATTGTAGATAGCGCCGCGCGAACAGCCCCACAAACACATATCGTCATAACCACAGGCCCCACGCGCGCCCAGAGGCTGCGACAATACCGCATTGCGTGCCCGGCCCAGTTGAAACTGGTCGGTGTTCAAGGCGGGTTTTCTGCGGGCGTAGGCCTGCAGCAGTTTTTCAGCCCGCGCATCCAGTTCCAAAGCCGGTTGCAGGGGCATGTCATCACCGTAAAATGCCGCCATATCATCGTCGCGGGAACCGCTCAGACCGATACGTCTGGCGACAACCGCCGCCGAAGCGGCGAGGTCGCTCCGGGCGATGGGGAAATCCGCCAAATCATCATCATCGTAGACATAGGCCCCGGCACCCCAGACATTGGACAACCCACCCCGGGCCAGGGAACCGACGGCATGAAAGTTATCGGTGCGCAGGCCATAGGCCGTATGAAATCCGTCAAAGACATACTGCTGGCCCGGCACTTTCAGCTTCGGCGAGACCAGACCACGCGGCACCAAAGCGGAAAAGTCTTCGCCCAGAAACCGCTTCCATTGACCGCCATCACCGGTGCGCAGGTCATGCAGAGAGCCGCCTTCCGCCGCGATCGCATCGGGCTTTGCCGTCCTGCCCTGATCCACCATCAAAACCGCAAGGCCCGCCTCCAGCAAGGGCCATGCGGCAGACACACCGGCCGGGCCGCTGCCGATAATGATAACGTCGGGACCTGGGTCGGTATCGCTCATCGCCGCCATTTCCGAACGGGCATAAGTATCAGTTCAACCCCTAATGTCAGAAGCAGTCGCGCCATCGCGACAACCCGCAGCGCCGGCGCATAGGCGGCAAATAACCGGGCTCCGCCGGGCGATGCCTCGGCTATAGATACCGCCAGTTCCAGTCGCCGGGCAAGCGGTGACGCGGTTCCGGGCAACGGCTCATGGACCCGCATGATCATCGGCCAGCGCCCGCTCATGGGAGGCAGTGACACGGGCGATGACAGCCCCAGCGCCTGCAGGGCCCGCACGTAGCGACGCACCAGTTGGGTGGATGGCTGTTCACCGCCTATGTAATGCAACAGGATCCGTCCTTCATTTATCAAAGCGCGACGGGAAGACCGGGGCCGGTCCCGGCAGCCGGCGATCAAATCCCTTGGGACCAGCCCCAGATTTTCAAGGCTGGCGGTCGTGTCCATGGCCACGATCCCTGTGAGCCCGAGGATCCGGTCGCGCGGCACCGTCGGCAGTCCCGGTATCATGCGGCAAAGCGCCGCCCCGGCCAGGGCCAGCGATACCGGCACAGGCAGCGTCAACACCCGACGGCCTAACCGATGGCGGGCCAGGTTTTTCAGCAACAGAGAGAAAGCAACCGTTTCCACCATGGCAATAGAGTAGAGCCGTTGCCGATGGTTAGTTTCCACAATTTGTATAAAGGCCTGCGTTAAGTCATCCCGATGCAGCGGCTGGACCTGGGTGTTCCATCCAATCACCGGGATGACCGGTGACTTATTCAGAACTTGCAGGAGCATCCCGAACGCCCCCTTGCCGGCACCGCCATAAATAAAACCCGGTCGCACGACAACTTCATTTGCCCCGTCCATCAGTTGCTCAATCCGCCATTTGATGCGCCCGTAGGGCGACGGTGCATCGATCCGGGCCGACTGACTGGATACATAGACAAACACCAGCCCGTCAAATGCGCGGGCGGCATCGCGCAGGGCCTCTGTCGCGGTTTCATTTCTTTTCAGGCATTCGCGATCATCCATGGCATGGGCCAGATGAATGATCACGTCGATATCCGATAAACTGCCAGGCAGTTGGGGGGCGTTCAGATCATAGGAAACAAAGGAATAGGCGGCCTGAGCCACGGCACCCGGTCGGGACCGGCCCCAGACCGTCAGCTGGTGCCCTTCCTCGACAAGCCGTTTGCACAGCGCATTGCCGATATAACCACCACCACCGGTCACCAGCACCCGCTTGCCGGCGGCCGGTTTTTTCGATTGCGTTGGCGAAGAAATAACCAGAACGGATACCCTTTCAGTCAGGTACGGGTTGAATCAGCCGGTTTTCATCAAAGCTTCTATGGCCTGCGGCCGGGGGACCGGGGCAATCGCACCGTAACCGGTTGTCGACAGGGCCGCCGCCGCATTGGCGTAGCGGCCTGCCACAAAGGCATCGTCACCGGCAGCCAGACGGGCCAGGAACGCCCCGTCGAAGGCATCACCGGCGCCGGTCGCATCAATGCAGTTAACCGGATGCGGTGCCAGATGCCGGCGTTGTGACGGGGTCGCAATGATCGCCCCCTGCTCGCCCAGGGTGAGCCCCACGATCCCCACACCCAGCCCCAGATACAGATCAACAATGGCATCGGGATCTTGCAGGCCGGTCAGAGCCCGGGCGTCGTCAAGGCCCGGCAACAGAATATCGCTGAGGGTCGCGGTTTGCTGGATAATTGCCGTCGCCCGTTCCAGCGGCCATAACTTCAATCGCAAGTTTGTATCATAGGAAACCCGGACCCCGGCTGCCCGGGCAATGTCGATGGCGGCAAACACCGCATCACAGGCGGTTTCGCTGATGGCCTGACTGATCGCCGAAATATGCAGAATTTTTGCCGCTTTGATGGCATCTGCCGGCATATCCGCAGCCGTCATCTGCGCCGCCGCCGAGCCCTGGCGGTAATAGGTAAACTGATGGCCCGCAGTGCCATGGGTGACAAAATAAATTCCGGTCGGGGCATGGGCGACCCGGCGAACGGTGGTCACATCAACACCTTCACTACCCCACATTCCCAGCAGCAAATCACCGAAGGCATCGGTGCCGACGGCAGAAATATAACCGACGCGCGCGCCCTGGCGGGCCGCGGCGACGGCGCAGTTGGAGGTATCACCACCAAAACCGGCGGCATAGATGTTCTCGGATGGCACCTGATTAAACTCGACCATCGCCTCGCCGAGACTTATAATATCCATCACCGCCTTGCCTTTGATATTAATTTTCGTGTCTGAGGTAGCCGAATTAACCTGTTCGTTCAATAAAACAATACCTTTTAAAACGATTTGACCGACCCTGCCAGGAGCCACCGGAGAATGACTGATATTTTTGACAGCGCCCTTGCGGCGATGCCCCTTGTTGCCGTGCTGCGTGGCATTACCCCCGATGAAGCGATTCCCGTCGCCGACGCCCTGACCAGTGCCGGCTTCACCATTCTGGAGGTCACCCTCAATTCCCCCGACCCTTTCAATTCCATCGCGCAACTGGTCAAACACTGTGCCGATGACGTGCTGGTCGGTGCCGGCACCGTGCTGGAAGCGGAGCAAACCGATCGCCTGGCTGCCCTTGGCGCGAAGCTGGTGATCACCCCCAACACGGATGTTGAGGTGATCCGGGGCGCCGTGCGCAATAAGCTGATCCCGGTGATCGGCTGCATGACGCCGTCGGAAGCCCTGCTGGCCATGAAGACCGGTGCCCGCGCGATCAAGGTTTTTCCCGCCGCCCGCTTAGGCGCGGCCTATCTGAAAGACATCAGCGCGGTTTTGCCCACCGGCACCCAGATCATCCCGACCGGCGGGGTGACCACGCAGAACATGAAAGAGTTTTTCGATGCCGGGGCCGCCGGGGCCGGCCTTGGCTCCAACCTCTACAAAGCCGGCCGCCCGGCCGACGAGATTCATAAAATCGCCTGCGAACTGGTGGCCGAATGGCGACGGATTTCCGCCTGACCCGAGCGATCCGATTGCCCATACAGCCCCAGTCCCTCAAGCGTTGTTTTTACCGTCACGGCACTCATCAGGGATGCAGAGAGGTTTGCTCCACAGGGCAGCGCCAGGCCATACCCAAATCGGCACAAAAAAACGGCGCTGGTTTTATCCGGCGCCGTTTTCTGTTTCTCTGTCCAATGACCATACCGCTTACGGCATGGGGATCTTCTGCTCGGTTGGCGGGTTGTTCCAGCCGCGCTGGGTCGCCGGACGGTTGGCGATAGCCACATACCAGCGTGCGACATTGGGGTAATCGTTGAGATTGACGGTCTGCCAGTCGTGGCGGGCAATCCACGGCCAGGTGGCGATATCGGCGATGGAATAGCTGTCACCGTTGAGCCATTCGTTTTTCGCGAGGCGCTCGTTCATCACCTTGTAGAGGCGCTTGGCTTCATTCAGATAGCGTTCCGACGCATAGGCGCTTTTATCGGGATTGTATTTCACAAAATGATGAACCTGGCCCATCATCGGGCCAACCCCGCCCATTTGCCACATCAGCCACTCGATCGTGGCCCAGCGGGCTTTTGCCTCGGTCGGCATGAACTGGCCGGATTTTTCGGCCAGATACATGAGGATGGCGCCGGATTCAAACAGGGTCTGGCCGTTGTCACTGTCGACAATCGCCGGAATCTTGTTGTTCGGGCTGATCGCCAGAAATTCCGGCTTGAACTGGTCATCCTTCGATATATTGATCGGATGCATGGTGTAAGGAAGCCCGGTTTCCTCGAGCATATTGGTGATCTTGCGACCGTTGGGTGTCCCCCAGGAATATAAATCGATCATGATGAAGCTGTCTCCGTGTAAATTCAATGGGCGATACTATGGGCTTGGTGCGGAACAGGAAAGCCCTAAGGAGCGGAGATTTGAGAGATTAATTCATAACACAAGCGATGATGCGTACAGACCGCGCTCCTGTGCACGCCGGGAGGCGGGGAAAACTGTCGGTCACTCTGACATACATCAAGGTCAGGCGGGCCCGCTTCACCTATTGTGATAGTGGAGATCAGACTTATATAGAGATTAACGAGTGTTCCGATAGGCCGCAGGCCTCGCCCTCCTTCCGGGATTGCACAACAGATAGGGAGATTGAGGCAATGCAAAGCAAGTGCCAGATCGAATCCATTCTTTTTGTCGATGACAGTCCGGACTTTCTGGAAGCGTTGCGCGACCGTCTCGCCTTTCTGCGGGATCGCTGGCAGATGGCGTTTTCCACCGGCGGCGACGATGCTATCCGGCGCCTGCAGGACAACGACTTTTGTGTGGTTGTCTCGGATATTGATAACCGCTATCTCAATGGTGAGGCGTTTATGGAGACCGTTCGCAAGCAGGCCCCCAACACGGCCCGGGTCGTCATGTCATCGAAGGCCGATACAGCCCGCCTGCACCATGTTGCCGACAGCGAGAATTTTTATCTGAAAAAAGGCTGTTCCATGCCGCAGTTTGTCGCGGCCATCGAAGAAGCCATCGAACTGCACCGGTTTTTACAACAACACCCGCGCGAGCTGACCAACCAGGAACTGACCGAGGTCATCGTCGACTTTTTTACCCGTGAAGTCATGCGTCAGAAAATCCGCATTGATGACATCCCGGCGCAGATCCGGCCCTATATCACCCGCGAACTGCTGAAGCAGTCAAAGTCCGACACCCAGGTCCCTTACGTTGAGGAACTGGATAATCAGAGCATCATTGATTCGGCCTGGCCGGATGTAACTTAGGGGTGCCACCGGAACCTGACCGGCGGGCCGCATGAATCGTATTGATGAACGGCTGGCATGGCCTTACGCTCCGGTTTGTGCGTAATGTGATACCATCAGATCGTCGATAAGTGGTTCAGCGAACGCGCATGAAAATGGCATTGATCGGCTTAACCGGACGGATGTGGTGAATGTCAGACTCGAAAATAAAAAAAGCTGTAGAGCTGTTATATACCGGTCGCAGCCGAACGGCCGCCCGGTTCCGATATGCCCTGATGGCATTTGATATCGCCACAGTGACGTTTTTTGTGGTCACTGTGCCTTTGATCCCGACAGCCAATGTCCTGGCTATTGATTATGCCATCGGGTCGGTCATTCTGGTCGATTTTCTGGCCCGTCTGTGGATTGCACCCAGCAAACTGCGCATGGTCCGCCAGATCTACACATTGGCCGATATTCTGGTGATCCTGTCTCTGTTACTGGCCCCCTTTATTGCCCATAACCTGGCCTTCCTGCGGGTGCTCCGAACGCTGCGCCTGCTCCATTCCTACCACGTCCTGCGCGATCTGCGCGGCGAAGCATCAATCTTCAGGAAACATGAAGAGGTCATCGTCAGTACAGTCAATCTGTTTGTTTTCATTTTTCTGGTAACCGCCCTGGTCTACGCCCTGCAGTTCAGGGAAAACCCGGATATCAGCAGTTTTGTTGATGCGCTTTATTTCACGGTTGCAACGCTGACGACGACCGGATTCGGCGACATTACCCTAACCGGAGACGCGGGTCGTTTACTGACCGTGTTCATCATGATCGTCGGGGTCGCCCTGTTTTTAAAATTGGCGCAGGCCATCTTCCGGCCGCAGAAAATTGCCTACACCTGTGCCGAATGCGGTCTCAGCCGGCACGAAACAGATGCTGTTCACTGCAAACACTGCGGCGAATCCATCAAAATCGAAACCGAAGGGCACAATTGACGGCAGGGGTCAGTGGAACCGGCCAGATAAGTCTGATAAGACCTGCCAGCACGTCATCATCGAACGGGAAGAACCGGAAAACCAGGGCAACCGGAAACGAAGAAAGAGAAAAGCCGCTCCTCGCTTGGCGGAGGTCGGGGATCGTGCCTTTCATGTTAATATGGAAACAACTGAGATCGGAAATGCGACCTGCTGGTCAGGAGCAAACGCGATAGCGATGCGGTACATCGGTAGCGGGCCGCGACGCAAGCCAGGGGGCCAGTGAAGGCGTCTCAGTGATTCCAAATTAATATGAAAGGTACTAGGAACGCAGCCGCATCTGATGGAGCCCGTGGATCCGCTCCTTCAGTTCATAGAACCGGCGATTATCAAATAAATTCATGATCAGGGCATTTCCCATCAGGGCATCAATAAACACGTTGCCGGTGCTGGGCGGGCTGCCGGGAAAGGTAAAGGTGATGAAATCGGGAAACACCAGGGGGCGGATAATGGCAACCGATGAAATGTCATCAATCATGATCGAGTTTTGGACTTTTCCGTATCCAAGTCCGAGCAGATTAATAAAATCTCCGAGAAAATGATTTTTGATCAACAGGATGTGGTCCGTCATCAACTCAATACGGCCACCGGTGCCGTAAGCCACCAGGAGCGGAGTATTTTCCGCCGGCCTGCGGGCTGCGCCATTCCCCCGGGCCGAAGCCGACGCCGGCGCATAGGCGGTACGCACGGGTTTGCGCCGCCCGCTTTCGCCTTGTTTTCTCCATTGCGCCTTCAACGAATACATCGGTTATTTCAATCCATCACACCTAGTTAGCGGGGCCGACGATACGCTTTGATTCCTGGCCGGTCAGGCGATACAGGAGCTTCGACCAGACCAACCCCAATCCAATCACAATCGCCACTGACATCAATGCAACATAAACCGCAAACAGGACATAGTCACCCGCCACCGCCATGCGTGATTCCGGCTGCGCGATCAGCAGAATCTGAACACTGAACAGGACCGCTGTCAACGCGCCGGCAACAAGGCCTGCAGGCCTGAACGCCCCATAGGTAACGCTCAGCATAAGATAAAACACGATTAACAGAAAAATTCCGACAGCAATTTTCAAAGACAGCGGACCGCCCGCGTCCTGCACCACCCAGTGCACATAGGAAAATCCACTGGGGTTATAGGCCGCAAAGACCACGGCGAAGACGACCAGCAGGCGAACCAACGCCACGCGCCAGAGCGATTTCATGGTGCTAAATCCCTAACCATCGCGATGAGCCCGAAATCCGAATCAATGACTGCCCCCTCTGAAGGTGGACCCTGATACCCGGTGGCATTGCCACCACCACTTCATAATAGGCCACTGAGGTAACGGAGTTCAAGGGAATGTCCGGGATCAGAGTGAGGATGTGACAACCGACGGCAAATCACGTTCACCGGGTCGCCCGCGGACCGCCTGTGGATGATAGGGTCGGGCAAGGGCTGAATGTGTGGCCGGCAGACCTGGTCATTCCATCCCCGGGCTGCTTGCCCCTCCCTGGGCAAGAGAACAGCTGGGTAGCGACCGGCGACCGGCTATATCTTGTTAAACCAGCGCCGCGAGCCGGGAAGTGCGACAAAGCGCGTGCCTCTGGGCCGCCACTCGTGCTCGAGCATGATCTCCTTGGCGCGCTTGCGGATGTCTGCGTCAGGAACGCGGCCGTTGGTCAGGCGCTTGTAGATGGAAACCGCATCTTCAAAATGCTTTTTTGAAATCTTGCCGCGCTTCATCATCTGCTCGAAAAAGGCTTCTATATGATGGTCCGCATCACTGGCAAGGGCGATATTGCGCTCGGCGACGGCACTCAGAAAAACCCCATGGGCATCATTGAAATTAAGATCAAATTTAGTGATCCCCTGACTCAGGATATTTTTTTCATCTTCGCGCGAGAGCATATTGGCTTCAATCGCCTGGATGCGGACAAAATCGTAAAACTTCTGCTTTGCCGTTTCCAGCTTCGCGCCATTTTCTCCAGCTTGATTCATTTTTTCAGTCATTCTTTTAATTGCCTATCTGTAAGTGAAAAAAGACGATTAATTCATACAAGTCAACTATTTAGTCAATTCACGCAAGCAACCCAGCTCGCCAAATCATGTCAGGTTGGCAAATCCGGGCTGGCTTCCCATCAAAAACCATACCCGGTGCAGCAGCCCGGCCAGATTGACGGATCGCTCAGAGCCCGGTCGCCGGGAAGGCAAGCTCTTGGCGCGGATGCATGTATAAAGTGCAGATCCTTTTCAAAGGCTTTGGTGGTCATCCGGCAGCGCCCTCCCGGCCGCCTGAACCAGTCAGACTTCCCTGCACGGCATACCGAACCGCCAACAACCACCCCATAGCCTAAACGGCTCCCTTATTGGCCCCTTGCTACACCGTGATAACTCAAGCTTCACCTGGCCCCTGTTTTACACCTTGCGCAATCGCATAACAATTTTTAATTGCACTAAGTTGCTGACGGGCTGCCGGATTCCAACACCTACTTTTCCAGTTCGCGAACCAGGGCATTGGCATCGCGAAGGCGGTCTGCGAACAGATGTCCAATATTCTCCAGCAACTTCATGACAAGCTGAGGAGACTCTTTCTTCAGCTGCTGGTAACTGGCAACAGACAATCGATAACAATCGCAGTTTTCGGCGGCCACGACGGTCGCCGAACGTTCCCTGCTGTCAAGTAGCGCCATCTCGCCAAAGAGCGTTCCCGGTCGCAGCGAGTGAATGCGGATTTTCCGGTCCGTGCCAACCAGATCAATGATAATATCGGCCCGCCCTCGCAACAGGAAATAGACATCGTTGCTGACGTCACCCTGGCGGAATATCTGGCTGCCCCTGGAAAACTGGACCCGGCTTGCTTGCGCGCGCACCTGCCTGATCTCCTGCTTGCTCAAACCGTTCAGAACGACGGGCGGCGTTTTCATTACAGTGGATGCCTGGGTTTTTGCGTCGGCAAGTATACGGTCTTCACAGGCGGCAAGGGCGGCATCCGTGTCGGCAAAAAAGTGATCCAGACAGATCACATCCAGCGCTTCGTTCTCCTTGAGTTTTTGCCAGATTTCACGGCTTTCCCAATGTTTGCGTTTTTGTTCCCCCCTAAATATCTCCTGATCGGGGGCCGACTCCCGGCGCTCTTCGGCAACATGAGACACCGCCAGAATCAGGTCGCGCGCCCCCATCTGGTAATGCAGGTTTTTCAGGGCCTCGACGCCGGTTATATCGATGCTGCTGACCCGACGCATATCGAGAATGATGTACTGCACACCGTCTCCGGCAAGGCTGTTGATATGTTGATGAAGCTGATCTGCAGATCCGAAAAACAACGCACCATCCAATTCCAGGATACAAATGCGCCGGCCATGGGTATTCAGATATTGTTCAGATGCGTGGTCGCGATAGGTCCGTGATCGGGTAATATCGCCGTAATGGGTCCGTCGAACAAATGCACGGGCCTGAAGAATGGCAAAGTAAATCAATGCCCAGACAATGCCACTTCCAATGGCCGCAACCAGATTAAAGACCAGGCCGGTCAATACGACCAGTGAAGTGAGCGCCAAATCCGGAGCGATGGCACGCCAATGCAGGAACCGCCCCTGCAGCAGTCGCGAGATTTGCTGGAGAAACGGCCTGTCGATTTGCTCAATACCAACAACAACAAGCATGCCGGCGACCACCATTTCGGGCAGGTAGTCCAGTGATTCTCCGACCAGCAGGACGAAGGCCATCAGCAGAAAGGCCGCCAGTACCGCGGCAACAGCTGTGCGGCCGCCGGCTTTATGGCAATTGAGGGTACAGGTAATGCTTGCTCCGCCAGGCAAACCGCCGACAAAACCACACAGGATATTGGCCCAGCCATGGGCGATCAAATCGCGGTTGCCGTCGCCCCGCTGAAAACTCAGGCGCTCATGGACGGCCCCTGCAATCATTACATCGATTGAAGACAACACGGAAATGGCGCATCCGGCGGTAAATACCGCCAGCACATTTTCGCCAAACCGGTCAATAACAGCCGCCGGCAGATGCTGCCAATGGTGCAGGAACGTATTTGCGTTGACGGTGAATGCCGGAAATGTGTCGCCCAGATTGACGGCATAAACCGAAATCAGAAAATGATAGAGCGCGGTGCTTATCAGAATGCCGGCAAGCGCTGCCGGGACCCGGCTTTTAAACCGGTTGATGGACAGGATTAAAACAACAACAAAGATCATAAGACCGATCGGTGCCAGGCGCGATCCAAGAAGGCCATCAGCACTTGCCGCAAAGGAGGCGGCGATCGGTGACAACTGGCTCAGGATGATCAGCAGGGCGGCAGCCGTAACCACGCCGGAGGTCACCGGTTGCGGTATATACTTGACCAGAATTCCAATTCGAAAAACCCCAAGCAGCATCTGTAAAAGCCCGGCCAGGGCGACAGCGACAAAACCCAGGGTTATCGCCACTTCCGGGCTCATGCCATGATGCAACAGGGTCTCCATCAGACTGGCAAAAATAATTGCCGTCGAAGCCCGGCTAACGGACATCAACCCCGGCGTGCCGCCCAACAGGGGCGTGCTCAAACCGAGGACAAAACTGCCAATTAGGCCGGCCCATATTCCCGCTGTAATGCTTTGCGGACCGAACGGAGAAAAAGCGATCAGCCCGTAACAAATGGAATAGGGCAAGGCTATCAGAAACGTCGACAGTGCGCCCGAAAACTCGCCCTGAATAAATTTCCACGAAGTCAGAGCCCGTCCAAAATCTCGGGTCAAATAGCGGGTGTGATCGGACATTTCTTGTACATCGCTAATTTTCAAAGGACCACAAAAACCGTGCTGAATGACAAACTGATTAAGTGCGTCTGCCCTGATCGGGCGAGATCGCTCCAATGTACCCCGAGACACACATCTTACAAGTCTCGATATCTCCCGTAAATGGCGCATCGTCCTGGCACAGACATCCCTTTCGGGAGCGGGGTTGGTACGGTACCGGGAATAATAGGGCAATCAGGCCCAGCGGCATTGAAAAGGCACCGGCGATGCGGCGTCTGAGATGTGGAACCGGCCCAAGCAGCCTGTTCATAATTTGAAACATACTGAAACACTCAAACGGTGAATAATAACATACAGTTTGCGATATAGGCACATAGCATGGACCGGGTATCCAGGTGACGCATGAGGTGGTTGGTGAAATGACGAATTTTTCGTTTGCCGGAAAGGCGCGGTTTCGGTCCTGTCTGGCCGTGGCCGCAGCGGGTGGCCTCTCCGGCATTGCGTCCCCGGGCATTGGTGCGGCACGATCCTTTCTGCCTGCTCGAAACGAATGAGTCGGGTGTTCCTTGGTGCTAGGTAAACCCCATAAGCAGGTCATCACCTACCTGATTGTCGGAATCGTGCTGGCGGGCGGATTGTCCTTGGGTCATGGCTCGGCATGGCGGGGTACAACACAACTGCATACACTCATGGAAGTGGTGGCAACACTGCTGGCCTTTGTCACCGGGGCAATGGCCCTGATCCGCTATTACAGCAAGCTTAACCGTATCTATTTATATGTCGGCGTCGGCTTTCTTGGCACCGGCTTTCTTGACGGTTACCACGGCATTGTAACCTCATCCTTCTTTGCCCCGCTGATGCCAAGCAACCTGCCCCATCTAATCCCCTGGAGCTGGGTTGCTTCGCGCCTGTTTCTGTCGGTCCTGCTTTGCCTGAGCCTGTTCGCCGGGCGTAAAGGAGATGGATTAAAGGCCGTCGAGACCGACAAGGACCGGATGATATATCTGGGTTCAGCCGCCTTCACTGTTTTTTGCTTTCTGTTTTTCGCCTTCGCACCGTTACCCTCAGCCTACTACCCGGACCTGTTTTTCCACCGCCCCGAGGAGTTACTGCCGGGTTTCCTGTTTGGTTTGGCGCTTGTCGGCTATCTGATGAAAGGTGGGTGGAAGGACAATATCTTCGAACACTGGCTGATTCTATCGCTGATTGTCGCGTTCATAAGCCAGGTCGTGTTCATGGCGCAATCGGGGAACCTGTTCGACTACGAATTTGACGTCGCCCATGGCCTGAAAAAACTTGGCTACATCTCGGTACTGGTCGGATTGATGATCAGCATGGCCCGGATTTATCACAGTGAAGAAAGAGCCAATCGGGAATTGTCCATGCAAAAGCAGGCTCTCGATGAACATGCCATTGTCAGCATTGCGGACATAAAGGGCGACATCATTTACGTAAATGACAAATTTTGCGAAATCAGCGGATACCCACGCGACGAATTGATGGGGCAAAACCATCGCATGCTGAAAAGTGATGAACATTCGCCCGCTTTTTATGATGATTTATGGCGTACCATTGCCAACGGCGGGACCTGGCGCGGTGAAATTAAAAACGAGAAAAAGGGCGGCGGCTATTACTGGGTTGATGCGACAATTTATCCATTTTTGAACAATTTAGGAAAACCGTTCCAGTATATCGCAATCCGCACCGATATCACCTCGCTCAGGGAATCTGAAAAGCGCCAGCAAAGCCAGGCCAGACTGGTGCAGGCGCTGTTCAGTCTGACACGTATTGCCAACGAGGCCATGAATATCGAAGAAGCGTCACAAAATGTGATAAACGCCATCTGCGAGCAATCGGGCTGGCCGGTTGGCCATGTCTATACGGTATCTCCGGAAGATCCCGATCTTCTGGTATCGCGTGATATCTGGCATCTCTCTGATGCTGAGGAGTTTGCCACCTTCAAAGCAGTTACTGAACAGACAACCTTTAAAACCGGCGTTGGATTGCCTGGCCAGGTTCTGAAAAAAGCAACCATGGTCAGAATTGGGGATGTGACAAAGGATAGCAATTTTCCCCGTGCCAAAATCAGCAAGCCGCTCGGCATCAAAGGCGGCGTCGCCGTGCCGGTCTCGTCCGGGTCAAGAATTTTTGCCGTTCTGGAGTTCTTTTCAAGGGATGTTGCCGTCCCCGACGCGGATATGGATACGCTGCTTGAAACTGCCGGATCACAAATGAGCCAGGTGTTTGAACGCACCCTGGATCGCAAAAGACGGGAAGAGCAGCTTGCCGATCTTACGGAAAGCCGGCAACAGATCGAAGCAGAAGTGTCGAAACAAATCACCCTTGCCCGCGACCTTGCCATTGCCCGCGATCTTGCGGAAGCCGCCAATCACGCCAAGTCGAATTTTCTGGCAACCATGAGTCATGAAATCCGCACACCCCTGAACGGGGTCCTCGGTCTGGCCCAGTTGCTGAAGGATACGCAGCTGGATAGCAATCAAAATCAAAAAGTAGACACCATTCTTTCATCGGGCCAGACACTACTGGCCATAATCAACGATGTGCTGGATATGAGCAAAATTGAGGCGGGCAGTATTGCGTTGGAGAACAGAGCTTTTAATCTTGAGCTGCTGGTTTCAACAACCACCAAACCGTTCCAGGGCCTGGCCGACGAAAAGGGGATCCAGCTCGATACCATTGGCGATTTGGACGGACTCGTCATTAAGGGGGATGCCGTGCGGCTGCGCCAGATTCTCTGGAACCTGCTCAGTAACGCCATCAAATTCACCGATGCGGGACATATCACACTAACGATCACGGAACCCGATGACGCGGGTGACCGGGTAACTGTGGAAAAAGCTCATGTGTTGCAGTTTGCCATAAAGGATACGGGCACGGGCATCGCGGCGGATCGTATAGATGCGATTTTTGATGCCTTTACCCAGGAAGACAACACCATCACCCGTAAACATGGAGGCACCGGGCTCGGGCTTTCAATCATCAAGCAACTGACAGAGCTTATGGGCGGAACAGTTGCCGCTGAAAGCCAGCTCAATGCGGGTACCGAATTTCGTGTCTGTCTGCCTTTCGATGCCGCAACGCAGGACGAGGCAAATGTTATTTCAATGCGCACGGTCTAGAACGGCGACCACAAACCACAGGCTCTGAAAATGCTGATTGCTGAAGATAATGAAGTCAATGCGATCATAGCCAAGGCATTTCTGGAGAAATTTGGACACAAAGTAAAACATGTGGAGAACGGCGCGCTGGCTGTCGAGGCCGTTGAAGAGGGCTGGGCAGATCTCATTCTCATGGATGTTCATATGCCCGTGATGAATGGTATTGACGCGACCAAGGCCATCCGCCTGACACAACAGGGAAAGAAACTTCCCATTATTGGTCTGACGGCGGAAGCTTTTGCTGAACGCCATGTTCTGTTTAAAGAGGCTGGCATGAACGGTGTTCTGACCAAGCCTTTCACAGAACAGCAACTGGCCGATATTATTGCCGCTCATCCGGTCGCCGACCGACGTCTCGAAAGCCGAAACGACGGACCTGCCATTGCCCCGGGCGCGGCCAGGGGTGCTGCGGCAGATGCGATCGATACCGGGAACAACGGGGGGCCAGCCGATACACAGGCGACATCTTGCGAGACGGATTTATACCCGACAGGAGATCTGGGTGGACTCAAAAAATTCCGTGACCAGTTGGGTTCCGAAACCGTTTCGACGCTTTTAAATGAAGCGCAGAAATCGTTGCGGAAACAGCTGGTGGACTTAAGGGACGGCCTGCAGACCGGTGACGCAACACGGATACGCGAGGCTGCGCATGCCATAAAAGGGGGCAGTGGCTCGCTGTTCGCGACACATATTGCCAAACTGGCCGCTGACATCGAACGAAACGCGGCAGACATCGACACCGTTCGCGGTTTAATGCCGGCCTTTGAAAACGCCGCAACAGACGCCATCGCATGGTGGCGCGAGCAGGCCGCGTAAGTGGTTCTCACCCGATTTTTTTAACTAGACCCTCGGTCTGTGAAATGTCTATGATAAAAGTGCACGTCGGTGACACGTGACGACTACCTAAAGGAGAGAAATATGCGAACATTTATGGTATTGGGTTTTCTTTTGGCATTCTGTTTTATTGCGCCACCGGTGACGGCGCAAACGCCAGCTCCTGGGGCCGCTCCGGCGGTTGATTCAGGCATGTTCGGGATGACACGCGGCCAACTGGTTGCCATTGCAGCCGGTGCCGTAGCGGGTTCAGTTGTCATCCACGCCGTACTTCCTGGTGAAGTTTCCTATTTACTTGGCGGTGTTGCAGGCGGTTTGCTTGCGGATTGGTGGTATAACAATGGTGGTGCCCAGACAATCCAGGAATCGATTGTTTATATGCCCCGCAATCCGGCATCTCAGGTAACTGCACAGGCCATGCAGGTGCGGCTGACTCGTTGATTTGACGACCTGTCGATCAGGAATGATTTGACGGCTTCGCGAAAGTGACTGCCTATTTATACCAACGGGCGTGTACCGGACGGTGGTCTGTGCCCATCTGGGTGGTCGTTCAGGCAGCGGGTGGGTGCCTTTCATTGGATATTGCTGGATATTTTCCCTCACTTTTAAATCGGTTAAGACGCCAACATCGCTGTCCTTGACCAGGGGGTCGCTTATTATCTAAATGCAGGTAAAGGGCAGGCCGCATCAGCAACCGAACGGCCTGAGGCAAGGGGGAAAAATGCGGTTACTACACAATCCTTCCGATGTATGGAAGCTGCGCCTGATCGCCATCTGGTGCATTCTGCTGGTCATCGGTTACACGGCCGCAACGATTTTCATGGCCGATATCCTGCATGATGAAAAAGACCTGGCAATCGCCCGGCATGAGGCGCGTGTAACCAAGGTGGAGGTGGATACCGGCCTGTCCGATGCCGAAACCGAAGCGTTTAACGCGCAAAACAAATCTGAAAATATCGTGGTTTCATCAGGTATGTATATTGATCGCATCTTCGATGTCGATTTGCCGATGTCCCACTGGAAAGTTGATTTCTACATCTGGTTCAACTGGGATGGTCCCAACGTTCATCCCGGAGATAATTTCCATATTATAAACGGAAAAATTCTTGATAAGGAACTGAAGACGAAAACCAGCGTCAACCGTGGCGAGGTTGTCCAGAATTACGAACTCTACCGGGTCGTCGCCGAGATCACCAAGTTTTTCAATATCAGCCGCTACCCGCGCGACGACCATCTGATGACTATCCTTGTCGAAGACACCAAACGCCAGGCCTTTGATCTGACCTATCTACCCGATGAAAAAGGCAGTGACGTCAGTTCGCGGGTCAAGCTTCCCGGTTACGAAATATATTCCAGGGAGGTGATCGAAAAAGGCCACGCCTACCGGACCCGGCGGGGCGACCCGAGACTTCCCGAAAACTACAAAGCAAACTTCTCGCAGCTGACGTTCGGCATCGGCATCAAGCGCGCCAGTTGGGGGCTTTATCTGAAGATGTTTGTCGGCATATTTGCCGCCGTCGCATTTTCCATGCTGGCCTTTTTTGTAAGCCCGGCCCATACCAGCCCCCGGTTCGGAATCGGCGTCGGCGCTTTTTTTGCCAGTATTGCCAGCATCTATGTTATCTCGAGCCAGATCCCTCTGAGCAGCACCTACACGCTCACCGATTTCGTCACCGTCTCATCCGTCGTCACGATTTTTCTGACATTGCTGTCGTCAACGCGATCCGTTTATATGCATCATCACTGGAGTGACGGCGACACCTGGGCATGGCGTTTTGACCGTGTGGTGCAGATACTGTTTGTCACCTGTTATACGGTTCTCAACATCACCCTGGCGGCGA
Organism: Rhodospirillales bacterium; assembly: GCA_013203595.1. Taxonomy (GTDB): domain Bacteria; phylum Pseudomonadota; class Alphaproteobacteria; order Rhodospirillales; family Casp-alpha2; genus JABMNT01. The sequence goes on along the minus strand of JABMNT010000243.1, from coordinate 3,023 downwards.
GCGCATCACTTTAATGGCTGGCGAAGGAACGGCGTCGGTAATATTGAACAACCAGGGCCAGCAGCAGGAAGGTCCAGAAATTAAACAGGTAGATGAGCCAGAACAACAACGACATCGTATAGATGGTCATATAACCGAGCCATAGGCTGATCCCGATGGCCGCCAGGGCGGCCCGCAGGGCTTCCAGGCCCCACCATATCCGGAAGCAACTGCCAATCGCCACTGCCAGTATCAGGGCCAGCAATGCGATCATCAGGCTGAACAGCAGATTTGCCCCCTCAAGGCCCAGATGGTTGATAATTTTGTCCGGCCCGAAGTGAAGCGGATTGACACGATCCACCAGGAATTCCTGGAACGTTGTGTTCCACACGCTGTCGGGCAGGAACATCCTGTGCATATCAAAATAGAGCCCCCCGTTATGGGCATAAATCAGGGCGAACCCCAGGCTCAGGCCGACAAATCGGGCAAAGGTATAAACAATCGGGACTTCGGCGAAACCGGTCGGCGCCAGCCAGGTGACACCGCGCCACAGAAAGCTGGTCAGGACCAGCGGTATCGCCAGCAAGGCGGCTCCCTTGGCCACAGCAAGGGCTGTCAACAGGATCAGGTTGTGATCTTCCATTTTGTAAAATGCACCCTCAAATTCAGAACCACCTGTAAAATGAATAACCCGAACCCCATTGCCAAGCCCTTAGGCACCGGCGACGCGGAGTCTATCAAAATCGCGTTTGCAGTGATACACGAATTCATGGCAGAATAGGTGTTCATCATACGCACCTTACTTGGACAATTCCGATTTACGCAGGACCCTTTTGTTCAAGGCGCGGCGGGACGTCTTGAGACAGCAAAAGCATGGGAAGGAAATATCATGAGTTCTTCGGAACCAGCGCCAACAGGCAAGAAAACGCCCAAGTCGGCGCCGAAACAGTCCGCCCGGTCGGCTGCGCCATCACATAAGGCAAAAAGCCAGACGAAAGATCCAAAGGGAGCGCCAGCGGCGGCGGCAGATAAGCCAGAAAGACCCCAGGGCACCATCACGCCACCGCCACCGGACGGCCCTTCAGGCCCCGCCACTGCTGGTCAACGCGGTCCTGACACCTGGTCGCGGGGACTGGCGGTAATGGCTGTTGTTATTTCCTTTATCAGCCTTGCCGTTGCTGCAGCACCCTATTATTTACCCAAACCGCAAAGCGAAATCCTGACTGGCGAGCGCCTGACCATACTTGGCGCGTCGCAGTTGCGGCCACGGCTCGTCAGTTCGCAACCCTTCCATACGGAACTGTCAATCCTGTACAGACTGATTCCTGAAGATGCGGGCATACGCGTGTCTCTGGATCTTGTCGCTGGTGATGCTCAGCACGGAATCCCGACTACAAGTCAGTTGCGCCGGCAATTTGCCGCCGTTTCACAAGCTATTTTCCTGCAGGAAGTGATTCCGCCTAAGGACGACTGGTATCAACGCGTGAAGGTGTTCGTGGAATCCATGGCACCGCTGCTCTCGGGCAATAACCAGCCGTTGATTGTGGTGCGGGCGACAGAGGCGAGACTGCGGGCCGGTGATCTGGACGGGGCCACTGCGGAGATCAGGAAACTGTCCGGAAAATCCGCCGAAGCGGCCGAGAAATGGCTGGAAGATGCGGAAAAACGATTAACCGCGAACCGGGTTGTCAAAGCCCTGGATGCCTTGACCGCCCAGGGATGACCAACCCATCGCCAGGGTCAGGTTGACCGCGGATCGGTTTTTGTTTGAAAGATTGCCCAGCCCCACGGGTTGCGGGAACAAACAGATGACGGGGTTTTGACTGCCTGCAATAAAATCTCTGCTAAGGGTTATTGATGTCGGAAACATTTACATTTTTGCGGTTTATCAGCCGCTGGCTTGTCGCTCTGTTTCTGGTGATGGCGACCTATAATCTGAGTGGCTATTCCTATTTTCACTGGCTCATTGATACCTCCAGTGGCCAGTGGCTGAGCAAAATACTTCTCGGACTGGTCCTCGGCATCTGCTACGCCACCTATATCCTTGCCACGTTCCGCTCCCTGGGGATCTACGGCATCCTGATCTGGGCTGCACTGTTTATATGTCTCACCTGGCTGGCTGTCGACATCGGCTTTATTGAACGTCTGACGGCGGGAACGGTTGCCACCATGGCGCTGGTGGTGCTGCCAACGTGCTCGGGGTCGGCGTCTCCTGGTCCTATATCCGGGGCCGGCTGTCAGGCCAGCAGGACACCAACGACGTCACCCTGTAACGCCCCTTGCCGCGGGTCCTAAACGAACCAGGGGTTCAGCCGGGATTGCGAAACCGCATCAACGTCCAGTAACCGAAAGCATTCACCGCACGGGTTTCCAGCAGTTCCATGCCGGTCAACTGGGCAATTTTTTCACGTTTCAGGTTGGGGCGAAATCCAATGACCGAAGACAAGGGGGTCAGGGCTTCTTCGCATAATTTGACCAGAAGGTTTCGCGATGCAAAGTGGTTGACCAGCACAAACTGCCCGCCCGGCACACAGACACGACGAATTTCGTTGAGCATTTGAATGGGGTCGGGAACAACCGAGACCGTGTACATGGCAACCACACTATCAAAACTATTGTCGGAAAATGACATGTTCTGGGCATCCATTTCGAGAATATTCTGAACCTGCGGCATTTTCGCACCGGCGACCCGCAGGCGCGCGATATCCAGCATATCAGTCGACACATCGATGCCCGTCACCAAAGCATCTTCGCGGTACATGGGCAGAGACAAACCCGTTCCAACGCCGACCTCCAGAACCCGTTGCCCGGGTTCCGTATTGATGGCCTGCACAGCGGCCAGTCGACCCGCCGTAAATACATTTCCAAACAATAGATCATAGAACTTCGAGTAACGGCTATAGGCTGACTGAACAGATAGCAAATCCACTCCCTGGAGCCGTTGCATCCGTTTCGGAGGTCCAGCTTCAATATCCATGTGCATACGAGCCACTTGCATAACTCAGCGAATAGCCAAATTAATCCGTTTTAACGGCTAATTTCAG
>JABMNT010000242.1 GCA_013203595.1 Rhodospirillales bacterium | reverse complement strand
TCGGCGTCGGTCATGATGATGATCTTGTGGTAGCGGCACTTGTCGGCGTTGAAGTCCTCGCGGCCGATGCCGGTACCCAGCGCCGTGATCAGGGTGCCGATCTCGGTCGAGCTCAGCATTTTATCGAAGCGCGCCCGCTCGACGTTGAGGATTTTTCCGCGCAAGGGCAGGATCGCCTGGTTCTTGCGGTGGCGTCCCTGTTTGGCCGAGCCGCCGGCTGAATCACCCTCGACGATGAACAGCTCGGACAGGGCCGGATCGCGCTCCTGACAATCAGCCAGCTTGCCGGGCAGCGAGCTGATATCAAGTGCGCCTTTGCGCCGGGTCAGTTCGCGGGCCCGCTTGGCCGCTTCGCGGGCGGCGGCGGCCTCGACGATCTTGTCGACCACCCGTTTGGCGTCGCCAGGATGTTCCTCGAACCACTGATCGAGCGTCGAGCTGATCAGCGATTCGACGACCGGACGGACTTCCGAGGAGACCAGCTTGTCTTTGGTCTGCGAGGAAAACTTGGGGTCGGGAACCTTGACCGAGAGCACGCAGGTCATGCCTTCGCGGGCATCGTCGCCGGTGATGCTGACCTTGGCCTTTTTGGCGGCGCCGGAGTTGACCGCATAGTTGTTGATGGTGCGGGTCAGGGCACCGCGAAAACCGGCCAGATGGGTGCCGCCGTCGCGCTGCGGAATGTTGTTGGTGAAACACAAACACGATTCGTGATAGCTGTCGTTCCACTGCATGGCGGCCTCGACAGTGATCCCGTCCTTTTCGCCAATGATGGAAATGGCATTGTCGTGCAGGCGGTTCTTGGAGCGGTCCAGATAGGCAACGAAGGCCTCGAGGCCGCCTTCATAATGCAGATCAATGACCTTGGCCTCGACACCGCGGGCATCCGTCAGTTGCAGATAGACCCCGGAGTTGAGAAAGGCCAGTTCGCGCAGGCGGTGCTCGAGGGTGCCCAGATCATAGTCGGTCTGTGTGAAAACTTCAGCCGAGGCATGGAACTTGAGCTCGGTGCCGGTCAGTGGCGAGCCGTCTTCGGTCAGTGGGGCGTCGCCGGAAACCTTTAGCGGCGCTTCCGCGGCGCCGTCGATGAAGCGGATAAAATGTTCCTTGCCGTCGCGCCAGATCTTGAGTTCCATCCAGTCGGACAGGGCGTTGACCACCGACACCCCGACCCCGTGCAGACCACCGGAAACCTTGTAGGAGTTCTGATCAAATTTGCCGCCGGCATGGAGCTGGGTCATGATCACCTCGGCCGCCGACACCCCTTCTTCGTGGTGCATGTCGACGGGAATGCCGCGCCCGTTGTCGCTGACCGAAACCGAGCCGTCGCCGTTGAGGATCACTTTGACAATATCGCAGTGCCCGGCCAGGGCCTCGTCAATGGCATTGTCGACAACCTCGTAGACCATGTGATGCAGACCGGAGCCGTCATCGGTATCGCCGATATACATACCCGGACGCTTGCGCACGGCTTCCAGGCCGCGCAGGACCTTGATCGAGTCAGCGCTGTATTCCTCGGCCGCCTGGGCGGTGGTCTGGGTTACGGGGGTCAGATCGTTGGTCTCGTCGGTCATCAGGGGTTCCGTTCAAGGTGGTGTCAAAAAATGGTCAGTTTGGATTGGGTTTCAATCCGTTGTTATCAATTTCAAAGTGCTGCGCCCGGTTCTTGAAGGCGCCGAACAGGCTGTCGTCGGTTCCGGTCAGCCAGACCTGAGCACCTAGGCTGAGCAGGTGGGCAAACAGGGCTTCACGGCGCATCTCATCGAGATGCGCGGCCACCTCGTCGAGCAGTAAAACCGGCACGCCGCCGTCTTCGCGCCCGCGCAGCGCCGCATTGGCGAGAACGATGGCGATCAGCAGGGCCTTCTGTTCGCCGGTCGAGCAGAGCGCTGCCGCCTTGCCCTTGGCCCCGTGGCGGACAACCAGATCGGTGCGGTGCGGGCCGCTGTGAGTCCGTCCGCCCGACTGGTCACGCGCACGGTCCGCGGCCAGCCGGCTGCGGTAGCGGTCTTCCGCCTGCAGGGCCGGACCATCATCGAGCCAGTCATCGAGCTCGCCCTGCAAGGCCAGCAGGGCGCCCGGAAATGGCCCCAGCCCGGCCGCCGCCGGTGGTGCCAGCCGGGCGATCAGGTCGCGCCGTGCGGCGGCAACCGCAACACCGCGCTCGGCCATGCCGTCCTCCACCGTTTTCAGCCATCCCGCATCGGGGCTCTTGCGCTCTTTCAACAACTTCAGGCGTTCGCGCATAGATTGCTCGAAGGCCTGCACCCGCCCGGCATGGGCCGGGTCCCAGGCATAGACCAGACGATCGAGAAAGCGGCGACGCGCCGATACCCCGTCAGAAAACAGGCGGTCCATCTGTGGCGTCAGCCAGTGCGCGCCCATATGGCGGGCCAGTTCGGCCTGGCTGGAAACCGTTTCCCCGTCTATGCGCACCAGCCGGCGCTCGCGCCGGCCCGGGCCATCGGGAACGAAGCCGGTGCCGACGGTAACCTTGCCGTCGGGCGTTGATACCTGGGCCGCCACGGCCCAGTCGCCGGGCCCGCGGTCACAGGCCAGCTCGGACATGCGGGCACGGCGCAGGCCGCGGCCCGGAACCAGCAGGGAGATGGCTTCAAGAATATTGGTTTTGCCGGCGCCATTGACCCCGGTCAGGACAACGGGCTGGCCACCGGCCTCGATCCTGAGGCTGGTGTAGGAGCGAAAATCGGTCAGGGTCAGCCGTTCGATGGCATAGCGGCGCATCTCGGTGACAGGACTGTCGGATGCCACGCCCTGCGCACCCTGCGCGCCCGCCGCGTCCGCCATCTCAGCGATGTTCGCCAGGGGAGGGCTGTTGTGCAGCTTAATCCCTCCGCCTAGACCCGCATCGGCATGATGACATACAGGGCGCTGGCGTCATCGACTTCGCGCAGGATGGTTGGTGAATTGCCGTCGGCCAGGGAGACCTGGGCGATCTCGCCCTCAATCTGGCGGGTGATATCCAGCAGATAAGCCGAATTGAAGCCGATTTCCATGGGCTCACCCTGGTAATTGACCTCGATCTCCTCTTCGGCGCTGCCGTGTTCCGGGCTCGATGCGGAGAGCGCCAGCAGGCCGTTGCTCAAAGATAACTTGATGGCCCGTGACTTCTCGCTGGAAATCGCCGAGACCCGGTCCACTGCATCGGCAAACTGGCGGCAGTTGACCTCCATGTCCTTGTCGTTGCCCGTCGGGATCACCCGCTGGTAATCGGGGAAGGTGCCGTCGATCAGCTTGGAGGTAAGGATTGCATTGTCGAAGGCGAAGCGGATCTTGTTTTCCGACATGGAGATCCGCACTTCGTCGCCGGACTCATCGATCAGTTTGCGCAACTCGGTTACCGTCTTGCGTGGCACGATGACGCCGGGCATGTCATCGACACCCGCCGGCATGGGGCCCTCGACGCTGGCCAGCCGGTGACCATCGGTAGCCACCGCGCGGAGCACGGCGACACCGTCGCGTTCGGCCCGGTGCAGGTAGATGCCGTTCAGATAATAGCGGGTCTCTTCCGTTGAGATGGCGAACTTGGTGCGGTCGATCAGGGCCCGCAGTTCAGCGGCGGTCATGGAAAAATTATGGGGCAGTTCGCCACCGGACAGGACCGGAAACTCTTCGGTCGGCAGGCACGACAGGGTGAACCGGGAGCGGCCGGCGCTCAGATGCAACTGACCGTCGCCACTTGCCGCCAACTGCACCTGGGAGCCGTCGGGCAGCTTGCGCACGATGTCATACAGGGTATGGGCGGAAACCGTTGTCGCCCCCGCTGACTGGACATCGGCAGCAACGGAATCAACCATATCCAGGTCCATATCCGTGGCATTGAGGGTGAGTCTGCCGTCTGCAGCTTCAATTTTAACGTTTGACAGAATCGGGATCGTGTTGCGGCGTTCGACAACGCTCTGCACATGGCCTAACGATTTGAGCAGTTCGGCCCGTTCAATAGTAATTTTCATGTTTAATTTCAAGCCCTTAGAATTCTATTTACCGAAATCCTGAAATCCGGATTGGCGCCGGATTTCAAAGCCGGAATTGGCCCCCCCATTTGGGCAGGCCATTATACCAGAACCCCCCGGAACCGTAAGCCTTTTCGTACGTTTTCGGAGGCTAAATTTGCGCCAATTCAATTGCCCGGTTAATTCCGCCGGGGCGGAGTGTGCGGGCCCGGGGCCGGCCAGCCGGATCCGGTTACCGCCAGGGCGCAGCCGGGCAGCTGAAGATCATCACAAAAACCGGAAATGTCTGGTAATAGGGGCAATCACCGGCCGGACCGGACGGCAAGATAAGGCGGGCTGAACCGCAGTCAGGGCCTAGCCCTCAAGCATCTGTTTCAGCAGTTCAACGTCCTCGGCAAAGCTGGAATCATGTTCACGCAGTTCATCGACCTTGCGGACCGCGTGCATGACCGTGGTATGGTCACGGCCACCGAACTTGCGGCCGATTTCCGGCAGCGAACGCGACGTCAGCTGCTTGGCCAGATACATGGCCACCTGACGCGGCCGGGCAACCGAACGGGCGCGCCGTGCTGAATGCATGTCGGACATGCGGATATTAAAGTGCGAGGCCACCTGTTTTTGAATCTCTTCAATGGTGACCCGCCGGTCATTGGCACGCAGCAGGTCATGCAGCACGTCCTGGGTGGCTTCCAGTGAGATATCGCGTCCGACCAGTTGTGAATGAGCGACCACACGGTTAAGGGCGCCTTCCAGTTCGCGCACATTGGCGGTAATCTTGTGGGCCAGAAACTCCAGCACTTTCGCCGGGATCTGGGCCGATACCTGCTGCGCCTTCGACTGCAGAATACCGAGGCGCAATTCGTAGGTGGTGGCGTGAATGTCGGCAACCAGGCCACAGTTCAGGCGCGACACCAGCCGTTCCTCCATGCCTTCAATGTCCGATGGCGACTTGTCGGCTGAAATAACGATCTGGCGGCCTTCGTCGACCAGGGAATTGAAAGTGTGGAAAAATTCTTCCTGGGTGGATTCCTTGCCGGCAATAAACTGCACATCATCAATCATCAGGACATCGACCGAACGGAACTGCTCCTTGAAATCAACGGTGGTTTGCTCGCGCAGCGCCCGGATAAACTTGTACATGAACTTTTCAGCCGACAAATAAATCACGTTGCGGTCCGGTTCCTGCTCGCGGATATGCCAGGCGATGGCATGCATCAGGTGGGTTTTTCCAAGACCGACACCGCCGTACAAAAATAACGGGTTGAAGGGTGTCGACAGCGAGGCTTCCGAGACCCGGCGGGCGGCGGCATAGGCAAATTCGTTGGGTTTGCCAACGACAAACTGATCAAATGTAAAGCGGCGGTCGAGACTGGCGCTGATCTGAGCGGCCTGGCTCTGCAGGGTTGTTTCCAGCAGTTGGGGAACCTCGACAACCGTGTCGGCGCGCAGGATTTCGGGCTTGCTGGCTGATTTCTGGGTACGGTCGGTGAAAACCCCGACATCGACATTTATGACCTTTGAATTTTCATCCTGCCACAGGTCCGTAATCCGCTCGCTGTAATGGGCGTTTACCCAGTCGCGCATAAACCGGGTGGGCACGGAAATCCGGGCAACGCCATCCTGCATACCGCGCACTGCAATCGGCTTGATCCAGCTTTGAAAGACCGCTTCGCCAATAGACCCGCGTAAATTTTCGGCGACACGTTGCCACTCAGACTTTAGTTCATCCATATTTATTCTATTGGCGCTTGCGCCGGTTTCTGTCTCGTCAGTGGGTACCGCCATCAGGCCCGCGCTATCGTTTTTATGTGGTTCATACATTCGTCCCAACGCCACCCATGACCGCCCCGAGGACGGTCAATATCCCAATCACATCCGGCTATCACCGGTTCACAGTTATTATTTCCAAAATCAATCCAAACCGGGCTTCACGAGAATTTAACGCAAATGAAGAAAATTTTTGTCCATTTTACCCCCAGCAATGTCCTGGAACCAAAAAAAATCTCCGCCATCACATCATCCGTCTGATCACCTGATCCGAATGCAATGTATGCTCATCGATAAATTCTATTGTACGGATTGCGCCCCTTTTTTTAGAAACAAAATTAATCTTTAAAATCACCGTCAAACCAACATCAACAACGACAGCGAAAAGGACAGATATCAGGAAACCAGTTCACTTGCTCGCACTGGGTCACCTCAACCCCTATACTTCACTAACTTTAAACCAGCCCCACTTATACTGTGTTTTAATCAACACATTTAAATAATCATTATAACCAATACAATTACGCTTAAGTGTTCATGCGTCTTCATACTTCATGGCGACTCTGAGGTGCTTGTCTTGACCCGGTGAGTATAACGGATTGATTCGCGATCTGACAACAGGTTCATTGCGGCCAAAGGCAAAATAATCTTCTTGACTTTATTAGCCATCCCGAGTCCGCCAAGGGCCTTCTGAACCCGTGGCCCAGACGCAGAAAAGCCGTGCGGAACCAACCACACGGCTCTTAAAGGGGTCGCAAAAAACCGAGGTTTAAGCGGCCATTGCCTTGATCCGCTTCGACAGGCGCGACAGTTTACGCGATACCGTATTGGCGTGCAAAACGCCCTTGCTGACGCCGCGCATCATTTGCGGCTGGGCCGCACGGAAGGCGGCGTCGGCAATCGCCTTGTCGCCACCGGTGATCGCTTCTTCGACCTTGCGCAGGCCGGTGCGAATGGAACTGACACGCTCGCTGTTTACTTTCGTGCGGCGCTCGGTCTGACGAATTCGTTTCTTAGCCGATGAATGATTGGCCATGGATTTCAAACTTTCGTTATTCTGTTGAGGGCTGGCTTATAAAGCCCGTTTTTGACCACGTCAAGCGCCGTTTCACGGACCTGCGCGGTTATTTTCCCGCTTTTGGCGACAGCCGGAAATGCACCTCGACAATACCCACCGCCGGGTCGGCTTCAAAAATATCGATAACCAGGACCTCCTGTTCCCGGGCAAAGGCGCTGGCGCTCGCCGACAGCAGCGTCCAGCCCAGTTGCGGCAGGGTCCGCCGGTAATAATCCGCCACCGCCGTCGCCGTGACCGGTCCGGACACGGCGATTTCGACAATCCGGCCGCTGGCTGTTTCAAAGGACAGGGCGCTGTCCGTCTTTTCGACCAGACCCGGCATCACCGGCAGGTCTTCAATGGCACTCAAAAATACCGGCTGCTGAGCCCGCACGGAGCTTTGACTGATCAGCAAACCAGCCCACACAATCAGTGCGGCGACAAGATAACGGCGGGACATGACGGTTCGGGGTATCCTTAACGTTGGCACTGTGAACAAAAGAATGTGGACCGCCCTGACTGGGTGATCTGCTTGATGGTAACCCCGCTGGCGCAGACGGGGCAAGGGTTTCCGGTCCGGCCATAGACCTGAAACGCATGTTGAAAATAGCCCAGTTCACCCGAAGGCTGGCGATGATCCTTCAAAGACGAGCCACCGGCGGCAATGGCCTTGAGCAGGACCTCCCTGATCGCCGCCGCCAGTTTATCGGCGCGCCTGCCGCGCACGCTATCGGCTTTGCGCCGGGGTGAAATGCCGGCCATGAACAGCGCTTCACAGACATAGATGTTGCCAATTCCCGCGATTACATGCTGATCCAGCAGGGCCGCCTTGATGGGAGTGGCGCGTCCGCGCAGGCGGGCCGCCAGGGCCGGCCCGTCGAGACCCGGATAGACCGGTTCGGGGCCTATTTTCTCTAACATCTTGTGGGTCGCCAGTTCGGCAACCGTTGTCAGCTCCATGAAACCAAAGCGCCTTGGATCATTATAGCGCACCTCGACACCCTCAGAGGTGCGCCATATCACGTGATCATGGCTATCCAGGGGCGGCGGGTTATCGTGGTAAATACGAAAACTGCCGGACATGCCTAAATGCGAGATCAGCACCGTCCCGTCATCCAGGCCGATCAGCAGATATTTCGCCCGCCGCCCAACAGTGACCACCGTTCGCCCGGTCAGGCGCTGGCCAAATCCGTCGGGAAAGGGAAACCGCAGATCGGCACGGCGGATTTGCACGCGGTCCAGGCGATGGCCGAGCAGAACCGGGGCCAGGCCCCGGCGTACGGTCTCCACTTCGGGTAATTCAGGCATTCATTTAAGCTTTCACAGATCATCGAGAGGTCAATTGCAATCTTTCCTGCCCCGAAACCTTGGGCTATGGTCAGGCCATGTCAGTAAAAAACATGAACGCACAGACAACAACTCATTTCGGCTTTCGCGATGTCCCCGATAGCGAAAAAGCGTCTCTGGTGAAGGGCGTCTTTGACAGCGTGGCGTCGAATTACGACTTTATGAACGACCTGATGAGTCTGGGCGTCCACCGGCTATGGAAAAACACCCTGGTCGAGAGCCTGCGGCCACACCCCCGGATGCGCCTGCTGGATGTGGGCGGGGGCACCGGAGATATCGCCTTTCGGTTCCTGGACAAGGGCGGCGAAGTTGTTACGGTTTGCGATATAAATCAGGAAATGCTGAAACAGGGCCGTGACCGGGCCATCAACCGGGGCCATTTAAAAGGCCTGAGCTGGGTCACCGGCGACGCCGAGAACCTACCGGTTGACGACCACAGTGTCGATGCCTACACGATTGCGTTTTGCATTCGAAACGTTACCCATATTGACCGGGCCCTGGCCGAGGCCCGGCGGGTTTTAAAGCCCGGCGGCCGCTTTCTCTGCCTGGAGTTCTCGCGCATTGCCCTGCCCCTGCTGGAAAAACCCTATGACCTTTATTCCTTCAAAATCCTGCCGTGGATGGGCCAGGCCTTCGCCAACGACCGCGCCGCCTATCAGTACCTGGCGGAAAGTATTCGCCGCTTTCCGGACCAGCAACGATTCGCGCAAATGATCACGGATGCCGGCCTGAGCCGGGTGTCGCATCGCAATTTATCCGGCGGGGTTGCCGCCATTCACTCCGCCTGGCGGGTGTAACCGCGTTCCATGCTGCAAGCCCTGACCCATATCGGCCGGTTCCTGGCCATCGCTCGCATTCTGGCCCGCCATGACGCCCTGTTTTCCCTGGAATATCTGAAAATCGCACCGGCCTATGTGGCGCTGGCCCGCCTGCTGTCGAAACGTAACGTCGCCGGGCGCCCGGGCCAGCGCCTGGCCCGGGCTTTAAACGAGGCCGGGCCGAGCTTTATCAAACTCGGTCAGGCCCTGTCGACACGTTCGGATCTGCTGGGCGAGGAACTGGCTCAGGACCTGTCTGATCTGCAGGACCGGTTGCCGGCCTTTTCCGGGGCCGAGGCGCGGCGGACCATTGCCGCCGAGCTGGGCGAGCCGGTTGAAGACCTGTTCACGGAGTTCCAGGACAATGCCCTGGCCGCCGCTTCCATTGCCCAGGTGCATTTTGCCATTACCAACGAAGGCAGGCAGGTGGCCGTCAAGGTCTTGCGGCCGGGCATTGAGCAGGCCTTGCGCAAGGACCTCGATTTGTTCCGCTGGGTGGCCCGCCTGGTTGAGCGCGCGCGGCCCGATTTGCGGCGCCTGAAGCCCGTTGAAATGATCGAAACCATCGCCGATACGGTTGAGCTCGAAATGGATCTGCGCTTTGAAGCCGCTGCGGCCGCCGAGCTGGCGGAAAATTTCGAAGGCGATCCGGATTTCATCGTGCCCGAAGTTGACTGGGGGCTGACGGCCCAGCGGGTGCTGACGACGGACTGGGTTTCCGGCTGCGCCCTGGATGACCGGGATGCAATCATTGCCGCCGGTCTTGATCCTCTGGATATCCTGCAGAAAGCCTCGGCGGCGTCTTTTCGCCAGGTCTTTCGCGACGGCTTCTTTCATGCCGATGTGCATCCCGGCAACATGTTCGTGACTGCAGACGGGCAGATCGCCGCGGTCGATTTCGGGATCATGGGCCGGCTTGATCTGAAAACCCGCAAATTTGTCGGCGAACTGCTGCTTGCCTTCCTCAATCGTGAATATCGCCGGGCTGCGGAAATTCATTTCGCTGCCGGTTGGATCCCGGTCGGCACCTCCATTGATACCTTCAGCCAGGCCTGCCGGTCCATTGCCGAGCCGATTTTGGATAAACCGCAGAACGAAATTTCCATTGCCCGCCTGCTGGGACAACTGTTTCAGGTCACCGAGACCTTTGCCATGGAAGCACAGCCGCAGTTGCTGCTGCTGCAGAAAACCATGCTGGTCGCTGAAGGGACCTCGCGCAAACTGTGCCCAGAGGCCAATATGTGGTTTCTGGCGCGGCCGCTTATCGAAACCTGGATGATGGAGAATATCGGCCCGCAGGCCCGCGTTCGCGATACCATCGCCAGCCTTTCCGACGCCGCCGAACGGCTGCCCAGGATGATGGAGAGCTTCGAGAAAAGCACACAGATGATGGCCAGGGGGCAGATCAATCTCCACCCCGATACCATCCGCGCCCTGCAGGGCGGCTCAGGCCATCGTCCCATTGTGCCGTCGCTCTGGGTGATTATTCTGTTTCTGGTAGCGATCATCGTCGCCATCAAGTTTTTCTAGGGCGGCAACCAGCGCCAGCCCGCCGGCTATGGCCCGGAAAGCGCTTGTGTCGGCGACGGGTCTTTACTACGGTATCAACACTATTTTTTCGTGAAATAACAAGGTAGGCCCAGTGTTAGACGGTAAACGGATCCTCTTGATCGTTTCTGGCGGCATCGCCGCTTACAAATGCCCGGATCTGGTGCGGCGCCTGCGCGAGCGCGGCTGTCAGGTGCGCTGTCTGCTGACCCGCAGCGGTGCAGAATTTGTCACCGCCCTGGCCCTGCAATCGGTGAGTGAGGAAAAGGTTTATCAGGAGCTGTTCTCCCTGACCGATGAAAACGAAATGGGGCACATCCGTTTGTCGCGGGAAGCCGACGTGATTCTGATTGCCCCGGCAACCGCCAATATCATTGCCAAAATGGCGCACGGGCAGGCTGATGATCTGGCCACCACCACCCTGCTGGCCAGCGACAAGCCGGTTATCATCGCGCCGGCCATGAACCACCGCATGTGGGATCACCCGGCAACCCGGCACAATCTGCAAACCCTGACTGCGCGTGGCGTGCAGGTCATTGGCCCGGACCAAGGCGCCATGGCCTGCGGTGAGTTTGGCATGGGCCGCATGAGTGAGCCGCTGGCCATTGCCGACGCGCTGGGACAGTTTTTCAGGCACGGCCTGCCACTGGCCGGCAGGCGCGCCCTGGTCACCAGCGGCCCGACCTTTGAGGCCATTGATCCGGTTCGCTTCATCGGCAACCGGTCATCGGGCAAACAGGGCCATGCCATTGCCCGCGCCCTGGCCGCCCTGGGATGCGAAACCACCCTGGTTTCGGGGCCCACCCGCCTGGCGGACCCGCCCGGGGTTAGCGTGGTTGCGGTGGAATCGGCGCGCCAGATGCTGGCCGCCTGCGAAACCGCCCTGCCCGTTGATATTGTCGTCTGTGCCGCCGCCGTCGCCGACTGGCGGGCCGATCAGGAACAGGCTTCAAAAATCAAGAAAACCACCGGCCGCAAGCCGCCGCCGTTAAAACTCACGGAAAACCCGGACATTCTGGCCCTGTTGGCGAAGCCCGGCAAGAACCGCCCGGCCCTGGTGATCGGCTTTGCCGCGGAAACCGATGATGTTGTCGCCAACGCCATCGCAAAGCGCCAGCGCAAGCAGTGCGACTGGATCATCGCCAATGACGTATCCGCCGCCACCGGCACCTTTACCGGTGATTTCAACCAGGTTCATCTGATTTCGGCGGACGGGATCAAGGACTGGCCAAAAATGAGCAAATCGGCTGTCGGCGAAATGCTGGGGCAACACATTGTCGATCATTTCAGCGAGGCGCCATGAACAGCCTGGCTGTCACCGTCAGCAAATTACCCCATGGCCTGGATCTGGCGCTTCCCGCCTATGCCACCGCCGACAGCGCCGGCGCCGACCTGCTGGCTGCCGTCGACGGCACCGTCACCCTGGCCGCCGGGGCCCGCATGATTGTGCCGACAGGCATCCGGATCGCCCTGCCGCCGGGATTTGAAGCGCAGGTGCGCCCGCGTTCCGGGCTGGCCATCCGGCACGGGATTACCTGCTTGAACAGCCCGGGCACCATCGACGCCGATTACCGGGGGGAAGTCGGCGTTATCCTGATCAATCACGGCACCGAGCCGTTCACCATCGCGCGCGGCATGCGGATTGCGCAACTGATCATCGCGCCGTGCCAGCAGGCACAATGGGTCGAAGTGGAGGATCTGGAGGCAACGGAGCGCGGCAGTGGTGGATTTGGATCAACCGGAACGGGGAGCCCGGGATAAACATGTTACGCTTGTCGAAAAAAGTCCTGTTTGCAATCGAGGCGGTTCTCGATATCGCCTTTCATGCCGGTGCCGAACCCGTGCAAAGCCGCGAGATCACGCGCCGCCAGGGCATCCCGAAACGCTATCTGGAACAGGCCCTGCAGCAACTGGTGCGGCACGATATCCTGGTCGGCACCCGTGGCCCGAAAGGCGGCTATCGGCTGGCCAAGGAACGCCGGCGGATTACCGTTGCCGAAATCGTCGGTGTGGTGCGGACCATGGAAGCCGGCAAAAAGGATATGGATTCCCTTGAAGGATCCGAGCTCGGCCAGAAAGTCGTGCAGCCCCTGTGGAGCGAGTTGCAGGATGTGGCTCTGGCCCGTCTGGCGACCATAACCATCGACGACCTGTGCAGCCGGGCCGACCAGGCCGGGATCAACAGCGAAGGCCGGGTAAATCTTGATTTTACAATTTAGGAACGAACAATGACTGAGCAGAGGCCCCATGAATTTCGCGGACGCATCTACAACAATGTCACCGAAACGGTAGGTGCAACACCGCTGATCCGGCTGTCCAGGCTGGCTGAGGATGCCGGTGTCGGTGGCCATATCATCGCCAAGTGCGAATTTTACAATCCTCTGGGTTCCGTCAAGGACCGCATCGGTCTGGCGATGATCGAAGCGGCGGAAAAAGACGGCCGCATCACTGCCGGCGCCACTTTGGTCGAGCCGACCTCAGGCAATACGGGTATTGCCCTGGCCTTTGTCTGCGCTGCCAAAGGGTACCGGCTGATCCTGACCATGCCGGAAAGCATGTCCATTGAGCGGCGCAAGATGCTGCTTTTGCTGGGCGCGGAAATCGAGCTGACGGCAGCGCCTTTGGGCATGCGCGGCGCCATCGACAAGGCCCGGGAACTGACCGACAGCACACCCGGCGCAATCATGCTGCAGCAGTTTGATAACCCGGCAAATCCCGAAATCCACCGCAATACCACGGCCGAGGAGATCTGGGCCGATTCCGCGGGCCAGGCCGATGTGCTGATCAGCGGCGTCGGCACCGGCGGCACACTGACCGGCTGCGCCTCGGTGCTGAAGACCTATAACCCGGATTTCCTGGTCGTCGCCGTCGAGCCGGAAGACAGCCCTATCCTGTCCGGCGGGACACCGGGTCCCCATAAAATTCAGGGCATCGGCGCCGGTTTTGTGCCCGGCAACCTGGACACATCGCTGATCGACGAAGTTCTGAAAATAGGCAATGAAACGGCTTTCGCCATGGCCCGCAAGGTGGCACGGCTGGAAGGCATTGCCTGTGGCATTTCCTCAGGCGCGGCGCTGGCCGCTGCCCTGGAAATCGCGGCCCGTCCGGAAATGGCAGGCAAGAACATCATTACCATCCTGCCCTCCTTTGCCGAGCGCTATCTGTCAACGGCGCTGTTTGACGGGCTGGCCTGATGGACTTTACGGAAGACCAGATCCACCGTTATGCCCGCCATATCCTGCTGCGCGAGGTCGGTGGCGAGGGTCAGCAAACGCTTTTGCGCTCAAAGGTTCTGGTGATCGGCGCCGGCGGACTGGGATCACCGCTGCTGCTCTATCTGGCCGCCGCCGGTGTCGGCACCATCGGTGTGGTCGATGATGATGTGGTTGACCTGTCCAACCTGCAGCGCCAGATCATTCACGGAACCGCGGACGTCGGCCGGCTCAAGGTGGACAGTGCCGTGGCCGCAATCAGGGATATCAATCCGGACGTGACCCTGGTTCCCCATCAAATGCGGTTTGATGTCTCGAACGCCATGGAGCTGGTCAGCCAGTACGACCTGGTTGCCGATGGCAGCGATAATTTTGCAACCCGTTTCCTCGTCAATGACGCCTGTTTTTTTGCCCACAAGACCCTGGTTTCCGGCGCGATCCTGCGGTTTGATGGCCAGGTTGCCACCTTCAAGCCGCACGCCCACGCCGCCGGCGAACAACCCGGCCCCTGTTACCGCTGCATCTTTCGGGAACCGCCGCCGGAGGGCCAGGTGCCATCCTGTGCGCAGGCCGGTGTACTCGGCGCCCTGTGCGGCATGATCGGATCCATGCAGGCCTCGGAAGTCCTCAAGGAACTGATGGGTATTGGCGAAAGTCTGTCGGGTTCGCTGCTGATCTGTGATGGCCTGAACACGACCTTTCGCAAAATAAAGGTCAAACGCGACCCCGGCTGCCCGGTTTGCGGTGACCAGCCGACGATCAGGGACCTGTCCGTTCATGACCAGCCCTGAGGCACCCGACAAATTATCGATCGTGGTTTACGATCATCACTTCGACAAGGTGCATTATGCCCTGGTGATGGCCGCCGCCGCCGCTGCCATCGGCAAGCCGGTCACCCTGTTTTTCACCATGGGTGCGTGTCGCGCACTGCTGGCAAATCCGCCTGCAGAGGCCCCGGCCTGGAGCCAGATGCCGCTATCCGACGGGCCCGGAACCGGTGGTGAACGCGATCAGCTCTATCGGGACAAGGGGGTTGCCGGGTTCGAGGAACTGATCAGCGCCTGCGCCGCCCTTGAGGCGGTGTTCATGGTTTGCGAAATGGGCCTGCAGGCAACCGGCATGAAGGATCTGAAGTTGCGCGATGACCTGAACATCGAAATTTCAGGTGTGGTCACTTTTCTCAATGATGCATCGAAAGACGGCGCTGTCTTTACGATTTGACCGGACCTAGTTGCTCACCATCCGGAGGTTCGCCCGCCAACGCCGTTCAGTCCAGTTTGATGCCTTTGCGCTTCAAAAAGTCAGCAAATCCGGCGCGTTCCGGCAATGACAGCTGGCGCGCGACATTTTCCGACCAGGTGCATTTTTCCAGAACCCCGTATTTATCCGTATGGCGCTGTTTGGCTGCACTTAAGGCAAAGCGCCCGTGCGCACGCTCGTCATAATCTTCCACATCACCCGGCAGCTGGCTGTCGTCGTAGCGGTCCTGGTGCACAACAATCTTCTGCGGCAGACGCATGGACAGATAGCCGCTGTCATCAGGGTACCCGACACAAAGCCCGGCAATGGGAAAGACCCCGTCAGGCAGGGCCAGGATTTCGGCCAGATCATCAATCCGGTTGCGCAGGTAGCTGATTGGGCAGGTGCCGAGGCCCAGGTGATCGGCAGCGGTGATAAAACACTGCATGGCCAGGGCCGCATCAACGGCTGCGTTCATGAAGGTATCGGCATTGTTATTCTGGTAGCTGTGGCCGCGTATTTCGGCGAGCCGACGGATACGGCGCAGGTCGCCCAGAAACACCGCGATCACCGGCGCTGTCTTCATCCACGGCATGGACGGCACCAGGTCTGCGACCTGGTCCCTGATCGCGGGATCGCGAATGATGATGATGGAATATTGCTGCAGATTGGATTTGGTGGGTGCCGACTGGGCCGCACTCAGGAGCAGGGCCATGGTTTGATCCGAAATGGCGTCGGCTTTATATTTGCGGATCACCCGCCGGTTCAGCAGGGCGCGGATCGGATCCGGTATGTCCGCCGGCAGATCAAGATCAATGCCATAGCGGCCCTGGCCCGGGTTATCGGCATCTGTCATTGAAAACCTCCCGTGCAGTTTCGGTTAAAAGGTATCGCTCAACACCCGGTCCGGCGGTGTATGGCCATCGCAGAAGGTTTTGATATTGACGAGAACTTTTTCACCCATATCGATGCGGCCTTCGAAGGTCGCCGAACCCATATGCGGCAGCAATACGACATTTTCCATGGCCAGCAGTTTCGGGTTGACCGCCGGTTCATTTTCAAACACATCAAGCCCGGCGCCGGCGATATCGCCGGCCTTCAGGATCCGGGTCAGGGCATTTTCATCAATCACTTCACCACGCGCCGTATTGACCAGAACGGCGTGCGGCTGCAACAGCTTAAGGCGCCGCGCCGAGAGCAGATGAAACGTGGCCGGTGTGTGCGGGCAGTTGACGGAAATGATGTCCATGCGTGCCAGCATTTGATCAAGACTCTCCCAGTAGGTGGCTTCCAGATCATTTTCAATGTCTTCATGCAGGCGCTTGCGGTTGTGATAATGGATCGACAAACCGAAGCCCTTGGCGCGGCGGGCAACGGCCTGGCCGATGCGGCCCATGCCGATGATACCCAGGCGCTTGCCATAAATACGGTGGCCCAGCATCCAGGTCGGCGACCAGCCGGGCCAGTTGCCGGCGCGCAGGCTGCGTTCGCCTTCCGACAGGCGCCGGGGCACCGCCAGAATAAGCGCCATGGTCATATCGGCGGTGTCTTCGGTCAGTACATCGGGGGTATTGGTTACCGAAATCCCGCGCTGGCGGGCTGTCGCCAGATCAATATGGTCGACGCCGGCCCCGTAGTTGGCAATAAGCCGCAGCTTGTCACCGGCCTGCGCCAGAATGCCGGCATCAATGCGGTCGGTGACCGTCGGCACCAGAACATCAGCCTTTTTCACGGCTTCGATCATCCGCGCTTTCGAATAGGGGGTGTCATCCAGGTTCAGGTCCACATGAAACAACTCCATCATCCGGGTTTCGATGGAGTCAGGCAGTTTACGGGTCACGACCACATGGGGTTTCGCATTTGGCATGCACTTACCTTTCGAATTGGGCACCTGTCCTCAGGCCATAGCAACCCCGGCAGGGCTTGTCCAGTATGCTTTAAGAGCGGTTGGCAAAAGCCCATGGGGAAAAAGCCTTTGCACAGCGGCGGGGCTTTTCCATAATAGCCCCGAACCAGCAACAAGGGGCAGAAAATGCCGGAAAACAATCTCGATCTGGCTTTGCCAGCAGCCATTCGGTCGCGCCGGATAGACAATCATAACGGCCTGCAGATGCATATTCTGGAAGCCGGGTTCGAGACCCCGGACCGGCCCTGCCTGGTTCTCCTGCACGGCTTTCCGGAACTGGCCTACAGTTGGCGCAAGCTGATGATCCCGCTGGCCGAGGCCGGCTATCATGTGATCGCACCGGATCAGCGGGGCTACGGGCAAACCACCGGCTGGAGCGCCGCCTACACAGGCGACCTGGCGCCGTTCCGGTTCATCAATCTGGTCAGCGATATTCTGGGACTGATCGCAGCACTTGGTATCAAGACCGTGGATGCGGTGATTGGCCACGATTTCGGCTCGCCGGTCGCCGCCTATTGCGCCCTGATCCGTCCCGATGTTTTCGGCGCGGTGGTCATGATGAGCGCACCCTTTGCCGGCTCCGCTTCGGTTCTGTTCGGCACCGACGCCCGCCCCGCCCCCGATATCCACAACGAACTGGCAAAGCTTGCCCGCCCGCGCAAACATTACTAGTGGTATTATTCCACACCCGAAGCCAACGCCGATATGCAGTTTTGTCCGCAGGGCGTCCATGACTTCATGCGTGCCTATTACCACCACAAAAGCGCCGACTGGCCAGCCAACAAACCCTATCGCCTGGCTGGCTGGACGGCAGAGGCGCTGGCCCAGATGCCGACCTATTACATTATGGACCGGGATCAGAACATGGCCCAAACCGTGGCCCGGGAAATGCCCTCGGCCGCTCAGATTGCCGCCAACACCTGGTTACCGGACCGGGAACTGCGCATTTATAGCGAAAGCTACGCCAGAACCGGATTTCAGGGCGGGTTTCAGTGGTATCGCTGTGTGACCAGCGGCCTCAACAGCCAGGATTTGAAAGTATTTGCCGGTCGCACCATCGATCAGCCGGCGCTGTTTATCGCCGGGCTGCAGGACTGGGGTGTCTATCAAAAACCCGGGGATTTTGAAAACATGCAGTCCATGGCCTGTACCGACCTCCGGGGCTGTCATTTGCTCGATGGTGCCGGCCATTGGGTACAACAGGAACAGCCACAGCAGGTTCTCGACAAACTTCTGACTTTCCTGAAACGTTAACGGTCTGTCAATTGAAAGCCTGTATACTGCCCACAGGCCATGCTCAGGTGGCCGGGCGCTGACGATGGGACCGATGGAAAGTACGATGTTTATGAAGTCTCGAGCGATTTTTCTCAGTCTGCTGGCAGGCATCGTGCTGGCTGGCGGCCTGCTGCTCAGCACCGGTGCGGCCCATGCCCAGAACCAGAGCTCCGGTCTGCCGCTGCCGCGTTTTGTTAGCTTACGTGCCGACGAGGTCAATATGCGGACCGGACCCGGTGTCCAGTATCCGGTGGAATGGGTATACAAGCGCCAGGGTCTGCCCGCCGAAATCATTGCCGAATACGGCACCTGGCGGAAAGTCCGCGACTGGCAGGGAACCCAGGGCTGGATGCATCAGTCCATGCTCAGTGGCAAACGTAATTTTGTCGTGGTCGGTGTGGAACGCAGCCTGCGTCGGGCCGCCGACAGCGACAGCAGTGCCAATGCCTATGTGGAGCCCGGCGTAGTCGGGCAACTTGTTGAATGCGAAAGCGCATCGAGCTGGTGCCAGGTCGAGGTCGGCGGCGTCAGCGGCTGGCTGCGCCGGGTTGATGTCTGGGGCGTGTACCGGGGCGAAGAGATTAAATAAACCGCCTTATACGGGTGGCCAGTAAATGCCGTCGATAACCAGGCCACAGCAGCGCAAATGCTGATCCGCCCTGATGCATTCGCCGACTACATCAAAAAATTCGAAGTCACCCTTTTCAACCTCGAGGATCGTCACATCACCCAGGGCGCCGATACCCAGGTGGCCGATATCGGTTTTGTCGATGGCCTTTGCCGGTGCCACAGTTACTTTTTTTATGACCGTCTCAAAGTCCATTCCCAGGGCCATGAATTTTGACATGACGTGCAAAAGGCTATGCGCCGGGCCCTGCAGACTGAGCGAATGGATATCACTGCTGATGACATCCGGCTCGAACCCCTGGGCCAGCATTTTGCTGGCCGATTGAAAGCCGAAGGAGCCGCGGCCATGACCCACATCGAAGACCACACCACGACCACGCGCCGCGTGCACTTCGTTCAGGACCGCGCCGGTCTCGGTAACCGGGCTGTTGGGGAAGGGACGAAAGCAATGGGTCAGGATATCGCCACGACCCAGACACTGCAGCACATCCACCAGCGTTGGCGGCGGTTTATCGATATGAGTCATCAGGGGTTTTTGCAATGCATCCGATGCCTGCTTGGCGAGCAGGATCGGATTGACGTCATTGTCGCCGCTGGTTGACTTGCCGACCCGGACCTTGATGCCAATGATCTCGTCCACATAGTCCCGCGCCCGGGCCAGGGTATGCGCCGGATCCAGCAGTTTCAGGTCCAGACATTCGCCGACACCAACCTCGAAGCCGTAAATGCCGGCATGGGAAATATTCAGAAAAGCCAGGATACGGGCCCGTGACGGGGTAATGACATGGGCGTGAAACCCCGCAAAATTGCCGGCCCCGGCACTGCCCGCGTCAACAAAGGTGGTGACCCCGGCATCAACGGCCAGGCTGTCGGCGTGGACACCCAGCGAGGTGCCACCATGGTAGACATGGCTGTGCATATCGATCAGACCGGGGACCAGGGTTTTTCCGCTGACATCGATCACATGTTCTGCCAGATCCCGGTTCATACGGGGCTCGACGGCGGCAATGCGCCCGCCTTTAAAGCCGATATCATAAGCCCCGGCCCGGCCCGACGCCGGGTCGTAAACAGAACCGCCAGCTAAAATCAAATCCATGGGCAACGACTTTGTCTCTGTGTCATGTGAATTTCCTAAACATGCGGGTTTGATCAAACATATCCTCAAGCGCTTCCATGCGCAGGCGGGTTTCGTCCCACATCAGCTCCTGCACGGCAGCGATCACGGTTTCCAGAAACAATAAGGTGACCACCGAAGAGTCCCAGGCCGAGGGAACGATGATCCGGCTGCTCAGGCAATGATCCGCATATTTGCTGACAGGCGAGCGCCACTGGTCCGTAAACAGAATGATTTTCGCGCCCTGGCGGGCTCCCATCTCAGCCAGCTTCAGGGTGCTGTTCTCGTAACGACGGACATCAAAAATAACCAGGACATCGCCTTCCCGGACATCAAGCAGGTAATGGGGCCAGGTGTTGGAGTTTGACTGAATATGGGTAACCCCCGACCGGATTACCTGCATGTGCAGAAAAAAATAATCGGCCAGGGCCCGGGTGATGCGCCCGCCGACGATATAGACGGCGCGCTGCGGGGCCGCCAGCAAGCGGCAGCTCTGATCGAAGGTTTCGGTTTCCAGCTGGGCCAGGGATTGGCGGATATTGCCTATCACGGCATCGGTAAAGCGGTTGAGGATATGGCCGTCCGGGGCTTTTTCCGCCCAGCTGTCACGCTTGGCAATGGGGTCGGAAATCTTGGCTTCCAGTTCCCGGCGCAGTTCCGCCTGAAATTCCGGAAAACCGGTATAGCCCAGCTTCTGCACCATGCGGGCAACGGTCGGCGTTGATACCCCGGCGTTTTCGGCAACGGTGGTGATACTGCCCAGCCCGGAAACCGGATAATTTTCGAGAATCAGATCGGCCAGTTGACGCTCGGCCCGGGTCAGAGCGTCAAAATACCTGTAAAGCCGCTCGGCTATGGTCTCGCTCGGTGCGGTCAAGGCAGTCCTCCCATTGACGGGTATACCAACAACTGGATGTGGAGTGAAGAAATATCTTCAAAAAAAAGTTGACCTCCGGCTCCGTTTGAAGAAATATCTATGCGGGGGTCAGCCAGTGAAATTACACAGTAACCCGATTGATATGGATGTCCGGCGCGCCCTGCCTGTCGAGCTTATCAATGCCCAGGCCCGTTCACCGCTGCTGTTTGTCTGCGAACATGCATCCAATTACATACCCCCTGAATTGCATAATCTGGGTTTGTCCGACTCAGCCCGGCACAGCCATATCGCCTGGGACCCCGGTGCCCTTGAAGTGGCCCGCCACCTGGGCGAACTGTTACAGGCCAGGGTCATTGCCAGTCCGGTATCGCGGCTGGTCTATGACTGCAACCGGCCACCGGATAGCCCGGACGCGATCCCGGCCAGAAGCGAACACTACGATGTACCCGGCAACCGGGACCTGACGGCAGCGCAAAAGGCAGCCCGGGTGCGCACTTACTATACCCCCTTTCACGATCTGCTGGCCCAGCAGATTGCCCAGGCTCCCGGGCCGCAGGTTTTGGTAACCATCCACAGTTTTTCACCCGTCTATGCGGGCCGGACCCGGGAGACGGAGGTTGGCGTCATTCATGATTCAGATCACCGGCTGGCCGACCAGCTGCTCGCCCGTCTGCTGGCGAAAGGCGACAGGCAGGTGCGGAGAAACGATCCCTACGGACCACAGGACGGGGTCACCCACACCCTGCTCACCCATGCCATCAGCAACCGCCTGTTGAACGTGATGCTGGAGATTCGCAACGACCTGATCACCGCGGCCACCGCTCAGCGGCAGATGGCGGAATGGCTGGCGGGTTCCTTGGTGCAGGCGCTGGCAGATCTGGGTATCCAATTGCACGCAGGGGAAACCAATGCCATCCCTCATTAAATCCTATGTGCGGATTGTTGATGCGGTCAATTACCGGCTCGGGCGGATGGTGATGTATGGCATCTTTGTCATGGTCGGCATCCTGCTCTGGTCATCCATTTCCAAGACTTTTTTATTGCCGTCCCTGTGGACCCTGGAAATTGCCCAGTTCGCCATGGTCGCCTATTACATTCTGGGCGGGCCCTATTCGATCCAGCTTGGCTCGAACGTGCGCATGGATTTGTTTTACGGAGAATGGTCGGACCGCAAAAAGGCCTGGTTCGATGCGTTCACGGTTCTGTTTCTGATTTTTTATCTGGGTGTGCTGCTCTATGGCGGCATCGAAAGCACGGCCTATGCCTTTCAATATGGCGAACGCAGCCCGACTGCCTGGCGGCCCTATATGTGGCCGATCAAAGTTGTCATGTGTAGCGGAATTTTTCTGATGCTGTTGCAGTCGATCTCTGAATTGTTCAAGGACGTTGCCAAAATCAAGGGGCTTGAGCTGTAATGTCCTATGAACTGATCGCCCTGTTGATGTTCTCATCGATGATGCTGATGCTGATGACCGGGCAGCGGGTTTTCGGCGCCATTGGCGCCGTCGCCGCCGTTGCAGCGCTGACCCTGTGGGGCACCGGTGGCTCCAATATTCCCTTCTCGTCGGCCATGAAACTGATGAAATGGTATCCCCTGCTCACCCTGCCCATGTTCATTTTCATGGGTTATGTGCTCAGTGAATCAAAAATTGCCGATGATCTGTATAAAATGTTTCATGTATGGATGGGGCCAATCCGCGGCGGTCTGGCGATCGGCACTATCGGCCTGATGGTGCTGGTCTCGGCCATGAACGGGCTGTCCGTTGCCGGCATGGCGATTGGCGCCACCATTGCCCTGCCGGAACTGCTGCGCCGGGGCTATGACAAACGGATGGTGACGGGGGTGATACAGGCCGGCTCGTCGCTGGGAATTCTGGTGCCGCCATCGGTCGTCCTTGTGCTCTATGCAATGATCGCCCGCCAGCCGGTTGGCCAGCTGTGGCTGGCTGGCGTCTTCCCCGGTCTGATGATGGCGGCGCTGTTTGTGATTTATATTTACCTGCGCTGCCGCCTGCAGCCGGAGCTCGGCCCGGCCCTGCCGGCCTCCGAGCGCAATATTCCGCTCGCCCAGAAACTGCGCCTGCTGCGGGCCGGGGTGCTGCCGGTGGCGATCTTTGCCGCCATGATGGTGCCCTTTATCAACGGCTGGACCAGCCTTGTCGAAAGTTCGGCGATCGGTGCCATGACCGCCTTTGGGGCCGCCGTCATCAAGGGCCGCATGAGCAAAGCCGTGCTTGAGGTTTCGGTGCGCCAGACGCTGGCGATCTCGTGTATGTTCATGTGGATCATTCTGGCGGCCCTTTGTTTCGGTGCCGTATTCGACGGGCTGGGCGCCGTGCGCGCCATTGACAATCTGTTCACTGAGCAGCTCGGCCTTGATCCGTGGATGATCCTGGTGCTCATGCAGTTGTCCTTTCTGCTGATGGGCACCTTCCTTGACGATACCGCCATGCTTGTGATCGTTGCACCGCTTTATGTACCGCTGGTCGCAGTTCTGGGTTTTGATCTGGTCTGGTACGGGGTGCTGTATACGATCACCACCCAAATCGCCTATATGACGCCACCGTTCGGCTACAATCTGTTTCTGATGCGGGCCATGGCACCACCGGAAATCAGCCTGCGCGATATCTACGGATCGATCCTGCCCTTCGTCTGCGTGATGCTGCTGGCGCTGGTGTTGATTATGAGCTTTCCCGAGATTGCCCTGTGGCTGCCTGACTATGTTTACGGAAAATAACCAGAACTCCGATAGGAGCCCGAGAACGCGCATGAGACTACCGCACCCAACCAACCAACGAACAGGAGAATAAAATGACAACAAGACGTAAATTTCTCACCGCTGCCGGCGCTGTTGGCGTCGTCGGCGCATCGACCCTGGCTGCACCGGCTGTGCATGCCCAGTCAAAAATCAAATGGCGCATGCAGACCTATGCGGGACCGGCCCTGGCCGAGCATGTCATCAAGCCGGCCATCGACAGCTTTAACAAGGTGGCCCGCGACGAGATGGAGATTGAGCTTTTCTTTGCCGATCAACTGGTCCCCACCGGCGAATTGTTCCGGGCCATGCAGAACGGCACCATCGATGCCGTCCAGTCCGACGATGACAGTATGGCATCGCCCACGGAAGTCACCGTCTTTGGCGGCTATTTCCCCTTTGCCAGCCGCTATTCCCTGGATGTGCCGGTGCTGTTCAACCAGTACGGCCTGAACGAAATCTGGGATCAGGAATACTCCAAAGTCGGCGTCAAACATTTGTCGGCCGGGGCCTGGGACCCCTGCCATTTCGCCACCAAGGATCCCATCAACAGTCTTGCCGATCTGAACGGCAAGCGGGTCTTCACCTTCCCCACCGCCGGCCGCTTCATGAGCCAGTTCGGGGTTGTCCCGGTTACCCTGCCGTGGGAAGACATCGAGGTTGCCGTGCAGACCGGCGAGCTCGACGGCATTGCCTGGTCCGGCATTACCGAAGACTATACGGTTGGCTGGGCCGACGTGACCAATTACTTCCTGACCAACAACATTTCAGGCGCCTGGGCCGGTTCCTTCTTCGCCAACATGGACCGCTATCAGGAACTGCCAGCGCATCTGCAGGAACTGTTGAAACTGACCATGGACAGCTCGCACTATTATCGCCAGTGGTGGTATTGGGGAGGCGAAGCCCAGCTGCGCACGCAGGGGCCGAAAATGAAACTGACCTCCATCCCCGATGCGGAATGGGCGACAGTCGAAGACGCCGCCCTCAAATTCTGGGATGAAATTGCCGCTGAGTCCGAGACCAAGGCCAAGGTCATTAAAATCTTCAAGGAATACAACGCGACCATGGTCAAGGCCGGTCGACCCTATCGCTACGGCTGAGTGATGACCGTTTGGGCGGGGGATGCCTGTGGCAACCCCCGCCTTTTTTTTGCCCGGCCCCAGGGTTCTGTCGCTTGCAGGGCAGCGGCCATCAGGGCACCAGAAACCGTACACTGTTTTTTTCCAGGCTTAGCGCAAGTGGCAGCGCCGACAGGATATCCCCGTCCAGCTGCACCGGCTCACCCGCCGCTCCCGCCGCGTCCTCGACCTCAACCCGGGTCCCGCGCATCACCCGGACATCCGCCAGCCGATGCAGGCGGCCCACAACCAGGGCCAGGCTATAGCGTAATCCGGCAGCAAAACCGGCCGACTGCAGCAGGACCGCATGCAGTACGGGGGTCTGCAGCCCGGCTTCAGGTATCAGCACAAATGGCCCGCCATAGCAGCGCCCGCGACTGACGATCACGGTGTGCGCGGCTGCCGCCTCGCCATCGACCCGAACGGTAAGCTCCGGCGAGCGCTTCAGCAGTGCCCTGAGGGCCGCTATCACATAGGCGCCACCGCCGAGCAGGCGCTTGGTGGTGGCGCCAACGGCGGCGACCGCACGGGCGTCAAAGCCGGCACTGGCCATCAGCACAAAGCGCCGGCCGTTACCAATGCCGGGCCTGACGGCACAGGTTTTACCGGCCGCAATCAGGTTAACCAGAGCCTCGGGTGTTGACGGCAGCTTGAGCTCCCAGGCGAGAACGTTTGCCGTGCCCATGGGCAGGAAACCGACCGCCGGCCAGTTTTCCGGATCGCTGCGCGCACACAAGCCATTGACGATCTCGTTAACGGTTCCGTCGCCGCCAGCGGCAATAATGTAATCCACATCGCGGGCCTGGCGGGCGGCCGCGCCGGCATCCCCCGGCTGGCCGGTCTGATGGCTGTCGACAACAAAGCCACGCGCTGCCAGCAAATCCAGCAATGTCTGCAGGCGCTTTTGCCGGTGCCGGCCGGCGACCGGATTGTGGATGACCAGAATGCGCAATGTCATTTGTTTTCAGATACCCGCTTTGCCTTGGCAACCTGCCCCGCCTGCGACGATAACCGGAAATCGGCTTTTGACCAGCCCGGGTGGCGGCACAATGACGCATGAAACCCGTGGCCAGGCCATAACTGCCGCAATCGGCGGCATTTGCTGCGTCTGAGAAAGGCCCGTCGGAACACAAGCTTCGCTGGGCATCGGTGATTTAGTTTTCCGTGACGGGCAACCGAAAAAAGAATGTGGACCCACTGCCTTCCTGAGATTCAAACCAGATCGTTCCGCCGTGATATTCTATAATTGTTTTGGATATATTCAGACCTAAACCGGTGCCGCCTTTTTCCCGGGTGTCACTGGAATCTTCCTGGGTAAACCGGTCAAAGATTGTCTTCTTAAAGGCCTCGGAAATTCCCTTTCCATAATCGCGGACAGAGACGATTACATCTGACGACTTTTTCTCGACCGATACCTCAATAGAATTGTCATCCTTTGAAAACTTTGCCGCGTTCGATAAAAGATTGCCAATGACCTGGGTCAGACGGTCAGAATCACCGATCACCATTGCCTCGTTGACAAGATTAATCAATGAAATGCGAACGCCATACCGGCTCGCCAGTCCGACGTTGTTTTCAACAGTCTCTCTTACCAGTTTCACCACATCCAGTTTCTCAAACCGAAAGTCCTTGCCTCCTGTATCGAGTTTTTCAAAATCCAGTAAATCTGAGACTAATGCCATCAACTGGTTACAGTTGTTTTGAGCGATGGATATGAGGTTTTTACCTTCATCTGTCATGTTGCCAAAAGCATTGTGTGACATCAGCCCCAGCGCCCCGTTTATTGAGGTGAGCGGCGTACGCAGCTCGTGGCTTACCGTGGAGACAAACTGGCTTTTGGCGATGGCCGCTTTTTTTGTATTGGTAATGTCTGTGCCGCTTCCCCGGTAACCTTCGAACAGGCCCTGTGAATTAAATACCGGATGCGCGCTGATCGACAAAAAGACGACACGGCCATCTTCAAATGTGGATTTATATTCAAAATTCCGGAACGGTTCGTGGTTGGCAAGCGTTTCGAGAAACTGATTCTGCCGGACAGGGTCAACATCAGTGAGCCTGAATTCATTGAAAGCTTTTCCAATTAACAGGTCGGACGGGACACCGGAAATTTCGGAAAACCGGTCAGAAAAAAACGACCATCGCAAATTCTTATCCATTTCCCAGAACCAGTCGGAGGCTGCTTCGGCAAAATCCTTAAATCGGACATGGCTTTTCCTCAGTGTTTCTTCAGCCCGGTCGCGATCGATGGTCGCCTTTATTGCACCACTAACCGTCCAGCCGACGGCAAGCAGCAATCCTGCGGTCATTAAAATCAGAACTAGAGAGGAGAAAAGCAGCAAGCGGTCGATTTTTGCCAGCCGGTCTGTAATGTCGTAATAAATTTCAAATGCACCGACAAAGTTTCCATCATTGATAATGGGCACGTAGGTTTCGATGACATCCCGGGTTACGGATTGATTTTCCAGCGACTTGGTATCTTTCCTTACCAATTTGGTATAGGTCCGGCCATTGCTGACAATCTGGTGAAAATAGTCGTTTCCGTTGAGAACGCCGATGTCCTTCCGTTCTGTCGAAAACACGGTCAAACCGGTTTTTGCAAAAACCTTGTACTTTATCAGGCCAAAGGCTTTTTTTATTTCGTCTGCTTCCGCCGCATAGGTAATTGAAAGGGATTTAATGGTAATCCCGTCGGGTCCGGGTAACAGGCCAGTGGATAGATAACTGGCCGCCCGGGCAGCTTCTTCTTCGGTACTTTCGATAAGCAGCTCGGCAAATTGCGGATAAATAACAAACCGGCTGATCACGGGGAAAAGAACAGCAATGCAAAGGGAAACAACTACAATATTCCGAAGAAATCCCGTTTTCAGGAAGACCTCCATTTTGACAGCTGCTTTTTCTTCCATCCACTAATTCTCTTTCACGAGATTTCGTCATCCTGTCAGGACTTAACAGCAGGAGGATTGAATACAATATTATACCTTCTTGGCAAAGGCGCAAGATTGGCCACGAACCGCCGACTTGCAAAAAAAGGCGGCTGCCGAAACAACCGCCTTTCATCCTGCCCCGTAATACAAAACATCCTTGCGAGTAGCGTCGACCGCTTATCCTGTCTTTGCCAATTTTTCCCGCGCTTCTTTCAGGGCTGCATGGTAATCGCTCCTGGTTGGATTTATTTGTATCGCCGCAGTTAGGTCATCAACAGCAGCTGCATATTTCTCCAGCCCAATTTGAGTAAGACCGCGGACATAATAGGCGTCCGCATTGGATGAACCCATCGCGAACGCCGTGTTCAGGCTTTCAAGGGCGCGCCTGTAGGCCCTCATTCGATGATAGGCCATTCCCAGGGAAATATGGCGTTCCGCATCATCGGGAACCAAAGCAACAGCCTCTTTCAGGTCTTCAACAGCCAGTGATGGTTTCTTTTTCTGAATGAAAGCGTTGGCCCTGAGTTCATAGACAATCGCGCGTTGCTTATTGGTCAGGGCTGCCACACCGGACCGGTCCGCATTAATCAGCACCGTGCACCCACCAATAATCACATCTGGCGTTTCCCCATATGCACAATCGTCTCTGTCCTGCAATTGTGCGGTCATACCGGAAGCAATGGTTTTACCGACGCGCATGGGCGGTAGAGAAGCGTCGGGGCCACTGCTGACCAAACGCTTTCTGATGGTCTCCGAAAAAGCGAAGTCGAGTTCATATTCCTCCAGCAGTCCGATGTCCTTATATCCCACGCCACGACGGATATAGGCTGTTGCAAGCTCTATGGACTCAACCAGGCCCCGGTGTGCTTCCGCCAGTTCCATGAACGCTGTACATTGCTGGACGGCCTCCAGCTTTTTTGCAACCCAGCAGGCGTCATAAAGCGTTTTTGCCTGCGCCTGCAAATCCGCCTTCGCCTCTGGACTGGCATAGACCGCCATGGGTTTTTGTTCTGATATGGACTGACAGGCACTGATCGCCAGAGCCAGAAGCACAGGTTTTGCAAAACGTGCGGATGGAAACATGGTTTTAATCTCTCAATTGACTGTCTATCTAAATCTGATCGCAAATCCTACACATCCATAATTCAATGACTTGGATAAATAATCAACTTATAATATTTTTAAGATATTGTTCTTTTTATAATCAGACGGCTGCCAGGATCTCAGGAAATTGCACAAAAAAAGGCGGCTGCCTGCGCAACCGCCTTTTATTCGTTTTCTTCACATCAAAGAAACTAGTCGGCCTTTTTGATTTCCAGACCGGTTTCCTGGTCAACGGCTTTCAGTGACAGTTTGATTTTGCCACGGTCATCAATGCCGATCAGTTTGACCTTCACTTCGTCGCCTTCGTTGACCACGTCAGTGGTCTTCTCAACCCGCTGCGGGGCCAGTTCGGAAATGTGAACCAGGCCGTCCTTGGCACCCATGAAATTAACAAAGGCTCCAAAATCAACGGTTTTGACAACTTTGCCGGTATAGATCATGCCGACTTCCGGATCATCGGTGATCGAGCGGATCCAGTTGATTGCCGCATTGCCGGCTTCTTCATCAACGGCAGCGACTTTTACCGTGCCGTCGTCGTCGATGTCGATCTTGGCACCGGTCACTTCACAAATCTCGCGGATCATCTTGCCACCCGGGCCGATGATGTCACGAATCTTGTCTTTCTTGACGGTGATCATGGTGATCCGCGGTGCGTTCGTGCTCACCCCGTCACGTGCCGCCGTCAGGGCTTTCGCCATTTCAGCCAGAATGGTCAAGCGGCCACCCTTGGCCTGGTCAACGGCGACCTTCATGATCTCCGTTGTGATCGACGTGATCTTGATGTCCATCTGCAAAGACGTGATGCCGTTTTCCGTACCGGCAACCTTGGAGTCCATGTCGCCCAGATGATCTTCATCACCCAGAATATCGGACAGCACGGCGAAATCATCGCCTT
The DNA here is from genome assembly GCA_013203595.1 of Rhodospirillales bacterium. Lineage (GTDB taxonomy): Bacteria > Pseudomonadota > Alphaproteobacteria > Rhodospirillales > Casp-alpha2 > JABMNT01. The sequence goes on along the minus strand of JABMNT010000242.1, from coordinate 18 downwards.
CCTTGATCAGTCCCATGG
>JABMNT010000241.1 GCA_013203595.1 Rhodospirillales bacterium | reverse complement strand
GCTCCAACCACGGGCTCTGCGATAAAGGCGGCAACGGTATCTGGTCCTTCCGCTTCGATTAGGCGATCAAGTTCGTTGGCGCAATACCTGGAGAACGCACGTTCGTCCATGGTGCGGTCTTCGCGCCAATAGTAATAAGGTGCCATCGTATGACGTACCCGGTCCGTCGGCAGATCGAAGGTTTCATGCAGGACTTTCAGACCGGTCAGGCTGCCGGACATAATGGTCAAGCCATGATAGCCACGGTCCCGGGCTATGATTTTTTTCTTGTTGGGACGACCCCTTACATTGTTGTAATACCAGACGATCTTGACCTGTGTTTCATGTGCATCGGAACCCTGCAGGCCCCAAAAGATTTTGCTCATACCCGACGGCATCATTTTAAGGACACGGTTCGTCAGGCGAATGGCCGGTTCGTTCGAAAAGCCCCAATGCGTATGATAATATGGCATTTTACTGGTTTGTTCATGCATGGCGTCGGCAATTTCCGTGCGGCCATAGCCGACATTGACGCACCACAGGCCCGCAAAAGCATCAATGAACTCGCGGCCTTTCTGGTCCGTTATCCGAATTCCCTTGGCCGACTGAATGATGTGCGGATCACCTAGTTCACCATGCGCAAAGGCACGCAAATCTGTGTTCGGGTGAAACAACCCGTCACGATCCATCTCCTCCAAACTCTGGTTTTCGCCTCGGTCTTTCAATGTCATGTTTGTCTCCAAACCTGTGCGGTGCTAGCAAAAATCATGTGTTTACGACCAGACGCTGCGGGTCAAACAGCGACATTTCAGGTGTTTGACCCAGTATCCTCTGGGCCAGAATTTTCCCCATATAGGGGCCGCTCGTGTAACCGGAGTGAGCGCTGCCTATTACAAAAGCATCTTCAACGCCGGGGACTTCGCCGACGATCGGCATGGCGTCTTCCGTTTCCGCCTCAAAACCTGACCAGGCACGCACCAGACGGGTATGCATGAGCGCAGGAATTGCATGGCAGGCAAGCTGCGCATTGCCGATAAGGTTCTCTGGAACCAATTCTGTGTGCCGGGTTTCTCTGTCGCCTTCGCCCTGCCAGCCGCCGCCGATCAATACGGTTCCGTTGGCAAACTGCTTGAGTGACAGGAGGCCATTGGCTATCCCAATTACGGTGCACATGGCGGGGGGCATTCGCTCGGTGATCGCCAACTGATTGATTAAAGTCTTGATTGGGACTTTTACGCCAAGCCAGCCCAGCATTTCCTCAAGCCAGACGCCGCCAGCGAGAACAACGCGCCTGGCGTTTATGGGCTGTAACTTGCTGACAACTGAAAATCCACCGGCAATTTGCGCCACCGCGTCAACCTGCATGTTTTCAAATAAATGGACATTTTCCTGTTTGAGTGCCGCCCGAAACGCCAAGCCTGTTCTGTTTGCCGTAACGTGACCGTCGGTTTTACAATAAGCTGCGGCTAAGGGGTGGTCCGACAATCCAGGCTCGATCTGTTTGGCGCGCTTCGGTGAGATCACTTCGATGTCTGCGCCATATTGGCGGCGTGCCTGTGCGCGCTGTTCGAGGATCTCGATCTCGGGGTCCGAGAACGCCAATGAAAGACCATCGCACAGAGTCACCCCCGGATCACTTCCCAGCCATGTCTCCGGCTGCCCCCACATCTCCCAGGCCTTCAAGGCATAGGGGATAAGCGCAGCCCGGGTCATCTGCATGGTCAGGGTGCCAGCGTTGACCCCGGAGGCTTCGCTGCAAACGCCGCGCCTGTCGATCAAGGCACAGCTCATGCCACCCCGCGCCAGGAACAGGGCCGTTGATGCGCCCATAATGCCAGCGCCAATGATAGCGACATCATAGGAATGTTCATTCTGGCCGCCGATACTCATAGCGGCGCCGCCTTGGGAATGGGGATGGTTTCATAGGTGAAATCACCTGCCAACTCATCCATTGTCAAAGCGGTTAGCGGAATACGTGGTGACCAGCTGCCGACCTTTTCGCGCCCGCCGCAGCGGGCGGCAACGAGTGACGCAACCACATCTCCGCAGGTTTTCCCCTGGCATGGCCCCATCCCGCAACGCGTCCAGGATTTCAGCTGGTTAATATCACTGGCCCCGCTATCAATTGCTGCGTCGATTTCGGCGCGGGTGATATCCTCACAACGGCAGACAATGGTGTCAGCCGCTATTGTCGATATTTGACCCGGACGCGGTGCCATCATTTTTGCCATTCGGCGACCGGCCCTTGAAACCCGCTTCAAATCTGCAGCCAAAGGAGAAATCAGGCGGTTGTATTCAGCCCTGTCCAATCGATCTAAATCATATGCAACCGTGTGCCCGGCGATTTGTCCTTCAAGGAAAGACGCATCGGCACCGGTAATACCCGTCCCATCGCCAGCGGCGTACAGACCATCAACCGTTGTTCGTTGCCCTCCATCAAGTGAAGGAATCCAGCCCCCGGCATTCGCATCAAACCGATGTTTGGCACCCATAAGCCGGGTTAGTTCCGTCGCGGGTGTCAGCCCGTTTCCGATAGACAGGCTGTCGCTCGAAATCGATGTGGTTTTCCCGTTCGCCAACCCGTGACCGTAGCGGTCAACCGGTTCGGCGATGATTTCCAGCCCCTGTTCGCTTTCTCTTACCGCTTTTACAGCATGCCGGTAGATGATCGGGACTTTTGCCTGGCGGATCCGGTTCAACCAGTTCAGACCCCGGCGTAAGTCCCCCGGCCGCGATATTAGCGCTGGTGCCGAGGCCAGCCATTCGCCCCGTCCTGCGATATCGATGATAGCAGCAACTTTGCCGCCACCTGCAATAATACCGTACGCCACCGCAGCCAGAAGCGGGCCGCTTCCGGCCACGACCGTGTTTTTGCCGGGTAGTGTCAGTTGCGATTTTAGCAGTATGGTTGTCGCCGCCAGTCCATAGACACCCGGTGTGGTCCAGCCAGGGAACGGTATCACCCGTTCCGTCGTGCCAAGGGCGGCCACGATTTTTTTTGGATGCCAAGTTCTGGCACCCCGGGAATCAATGCCGTCAATACGAAAATCCCGGCGTATGGACCAAAGCCGACAATCAAAAACCGTTTCCACTGGACTGTCTGCAAGCGCCTGACGTAGTCGATTTCCTTCTTCACCGGACGTCGTTTGCGGTACAATCGGCGATCGATAGACCTGGCCACCGCCGTCAGGCGCGCGGTCAACGATCGTCGTTTTGACATCAGATTTTGTCGCTGCCAGTGCAGCGCCGATACCGGCTGGGCCTGCACCCAGGACAAGAAGTTCTGGGCGATCATTCATGACCAGCCCCTAATTGCACAACAAGTCCTTCTGTCACCCGGGTTTGACAGGCGAGACGCGGCTTGCCGTCAATGCGCACCAGACATTCCTGGCAGGACCCCATAAAACAAAATGGCCCTCGGAAGTTTCCCTTGTTGGGGCTGGTGCGGAATTTATTTTGGCCGGCATTTAATAAAGCCGCGGCAACACTCTCGCCTTCATGCGCTAAAATCTGCACATCGTTGACCTGAATGAAAACCTCCAGGCCGCGCTGTTTTCCCTGTACGATATGGTGAGTCATTTTTATTTTTTTAAGCCCTGTTGGTGTCGCCTGAGTATGCGGTCTTCGACAACCAATGCAATTTCAAAATATTTATATGAAAATTATATATGGATTGTATATAATTTTTTGTATAAACTTTTTCATATCCACGTTTGGAATGTATGTTGGAGGGGATTGATATCTGAATTTGGTAATTTCAACGCATAGCTAGACTCTAACTTGAGGAAGAAAAAAATGTTCAAATTATTGATGAAAACCGTTGTCGCGGCATTTACAACTGCTGTGATTCTGTCGCCGGTCACTGGCGAAGCCCGTACCCTGGATGAAATCCTTTCATCCAAAAAACTGATTGTTGGTGTTAACCCGACGTTGCCACCACTAGGTAATTTCAACGAAAAAAATGAAATCGTCGGCTTTGATGTTGATCTGTCCCAGAAGCTCGCCGACATGTTGGGTGTCGAGCTCGAAGTTGTAAAAGTCGGTTCTCCCGACCGGATCCCTTTCGTTGCAACGGGAAAAATCGACTACGTTATGGGTGCCATGACACGAAACCCGACGCGTGCGAAAATCATTGATTTCACAGTCCCGGCCCACACCGAGGTCTTTGGGGTGTTGACGACTGAAGGTAAACCGTACGCGAGCTATAAGGACCTTGATGCCGCCGGTGTTAAACTGGTTCAGGTTCGCGGAACAACGCCATTGAAGTTCATCAAGGAAAATGTCTCCAAGGCTGAAGTTCTGTTGCTTGATAATTATCCTGATGCTGTTCGTGCTTTGGCCCAGGGCCGCGGTGACGCCATGATCGACGTTATTGATTTTGTTGGCGAACATATGAACAAGCACAAAGATACCAAATGGCATGTCGTCAAGGCGCCTGTTAACGTCTACTTCTGTGCGCTTGGTGTTGCCAAGGGAAACAGCAGCCTGAAGGACTGGTTGAACGTTGCCCTGTTTGAGCTGCATCGTGACGGGTTTATTGATGAAACCTGGAAGAAATGGTTCGGCATCGACATGCTGTACAGTGTGAGCCCGTCTCCTTACTTCTAATTTGTCCGCGTGTTGCATTCGCCGTCCGGCACTCCGTGTCGGGCGGCGATTCTCTTGCGTTTGATAAGGGTGCCGATTTTGCGCTGACAGAGAGACCGTTATCCCATGAATTATACGTTACAATTTGGTCAGGTTACCGAATTCCTTCCCTATCTGGCGGGGGGTGCCTGGCTCAGTTTACAAATTGCCTTCCTTGCGTTTTGCGGCGGAATGGTGATCGGCGCGTTCGGCGCCATGGCCAAAACATTTGGCGGCCGGGTCGTGCGTGGCATAACGGCTGCTTACATAACGTTCTTCATGAATACCCCGCAATTGGTTCAGATTTTCTTTATTTATTTCGCGCTGCCGGACGCGGGTATTTTACTGTCGTCCTATGAAGCCGTCCTTATTGGCATGACACTTAACGCGGGTGCCTATCTTACTGAAATTCAGCGCGCCGGCTTTCAATCCGTCCATCGCAACGAAATGGAGGCGGCCGAAACGCTGGGCATGAGTTTATTGCAGCGCGTCAGGTATGTTATCATGCCCCATATCGCCAAGGTCTTGTTCCCACCGCTATCCAATCAGTACATACTTATGACATTGGGAACCTCGATGGCTGCCATATTTGGTGTTGAGGAACTGACCGGGCGGGCTTTCAACATCAACGCAGAAACGTTCAGGTCGATCGAAGTCTTTTCGATTACAGCAGTCTTTTACATTGCGCTGACGCTGGTCGCTTCTATGAGTCTTGGGCTGGCGGGCCGTTATTTGTTTCGTGCCAAAATGAGGCTGATCTGATGCTGGAACGGATTTTTTCAGAAGCACCGGACTTCTTTACCTATTACAATATCATTTTTCTGCTTGAAGCGATGCTGGCAACCTTCCTGTTGTCGGCCGTCGGTTGCGTCATTGGGTTTGGTTCAGGCTTTTTCCTGGCGGTGACACGCAAAACAACATCTTTGGCTTATTTGCCAGCGCGCATGGTTGCTTTTGTTTTTATCGAAATTTTCCGTCGCACACCGTTCCTCGTCACTTTGATGATGGTGTTCTTTATTTTTCAAATCGCCAATGTGAATATTTCATTGTTCACAGTGGCACTGATCAGTGTTTGTTTTATTGCCACCGCCTTTATTTCGGAAATTGTGCGGGGCGGTTTTGATTCGGTTCACCAAACCCAGTGGGATGCGGCGGCAACCTTAAACATGACACTTTTTCAGACGCTTCGTTATGTGATTGTTCCGCAAGCCTGGAAAATCATTCTGCCACCCGTATTCAGTTTTTTTATTCTTTTTATCAAAGACACGGCACTGGCATCTCAAATCGGTGTGGTTGAACTGACCTATGCCGGGAAAGTCCTCAATAACAAGGGGTTCTCGGCGGCACTTGTGTTCGGTTCAATCCTCGTTCTTTATTTCGCGCTTTCCTATCCGTTGGCGCGCTTTGGTGTATGGATGGAGGAAAAGCTTGCCCCAGCTCGAAATCGTTGATCTTAAAGCGGCCTATGAAAAGCTCGTTGTTCTCGAAAAAATAAACCTGAATGTTGAAAAAGGTGAAATCGTCAGCCTGATTGGCCCATCGGGTTCTGGAAAAAGCACACTTTTGCGGGTCCTGATTGGCCTGTTGCCTCCGGTTGCAGGGCGCGTGCGTCTCGATGAGAATGATATCGATTATGCAAATAAAGCGACGCTGCGCATGTTGCGTGATCGAATTGCCATCGTTTTCCAGCAGTACAACCTGTTCCAGAACATGACGGTATTGCAAAACGTGACGATCGCACCGACCAAGGTAAAAGGCCGCCCGGTTGCGGAAGTAACGGAAGAAGCGAAAGAGCTACTTTCAAAAGTTGGCCTGGCGGACAAGTTCAACGCCTATCCGGACGAGCTTTCCGGTGGTCAGCAGCAACGCGTTGCAATTGCCCGTGCACTGGCATTAAGGCCGGAAATTCTGTTGCTTGATGAAGTTACGTCCGCCCTCGATCCGGAACTGGTGAACGAGGTGCTGGATTCTATTCGCCTGTTGGCGGCAGAAGGAATGACCATGTTTATCGTTTCCCATGAAATGGGGTTTGTCCGCGAAGTCTCATCGCGGGTCGCGTTTATGTCGGACGGCCTTATTGTCGAAATTGGCTCTCCGAAAGTCGTTTTCGACGCGCCAACCATCGAGCGGACAAAAGATTTTGTCGGTAAAATTTTAAGACACTAAATTCAGATTGGAAGACCGCCATGAGACCAGGATTAGACTTGCTCGTCGACAGTGTGGATTGCCATGTCCATGCCTGCCCACATATCAACGCACGCAGCATTGATGTCCTGCAGGCCGCCCGTGCGGCAGCTGCCGCTGGGATGCGCAGCATTGGATTGATGGATAATTTCTCCAACAGCAGCGGGCTTGCGGCACTGGCTCGCCGTGAACTTGCAGATCTCGATATCGATATTTTTGGTGGCCTGATCATGGAACCGCCGGCGGGCGGTCTGTCGGTTGATGCTGTGAAGATTGCCCTGGCCTATGGCTACGATGTCACGGATGGTGCGCGGTTTATTTCCCTGCCAACCCATCACACGCGCAATATTGCCCGCCAGGAAGGGCGCGATGAATCCTATATGGAAACCTGTCTGGAGATACCGGAAAAAGGTGATCTGCCTGATCTCCTGCTGGAAATTCTCGATCTGATCGCCGCCCACGACGTGGTTCTCAATACCGGACACATTTCCGGGACCGAAGCCTGCCGGCTGACAGAAATTGCCGTGCAACGGGGAGTTGGCAAGATCCTGGTCCCCGCCAGCCATTACGAACCGGACGAGGTCCGCCATATAACGGATGCCGGTGCATATGCTGAATTTTCCTTTTTCTTCATGAGCCATGCGACCCAGCTGGGGTTGACCCATGTAGATGCGGAAAAACACACTGTTACGGCGGTCAATCTCGCCCGCATGGCGCAGCTGATAAACACGGCGACGCCAGCCCGGACGGTATTGTCCGGAGACTGTGGTGTTTACGTCCTGCCGCCGCCCGTGGAAGGATTTCGCGAATTTCTGCTGATGATCGAAAGCACCGGATTTGACAGGGACGCCATGCGTCAGATGTCGGCGGTCAACCCGGCGGCTCTGTTCAAAGTGCCAGCCCGTCAAACGTCTGCGAACTGATGACTTCCCGGGACCCGTTCATACAGACCGTTTGCGGCCCGATTGATCCCGCCACGCTGGGCCCGACCCTGATGCATGAACATGTTCTCTGTGACCTGGCGCCAAGGGCGCTTCGGCAATCGGACATAGCGGAAGAAAAAATATCCCTGGAAAATTGCTGGCAGATTCGCCACGAGTGGTCAGGCCATCGGGACAACTGCCTGCTGGATGACGAAGACGTTGCCGCGGCTGAGTTGTCCTGCCTGTACGCTTCCGGTGGCCGGGCCCTGGTCGAGCTTACGGTTACGGGTATTGCACCCGATCCGCAAGGACTTCGCCGAATCTCGGCAGCCAGTGGTATCGCGATCATTGCAGGCTGCGGGTTTTATACCGAAGAATCCAGGGATGATGACTTACTTGAATCTTCCGAGGACGACCTGGCAAAGCGCATGATAAACGACGTTCGCCACGGGATCGGCGACAGTGACGTTCGGGCCGGCATTATCGGTGAAATCGGATGCTCTGATGCCTGGACCAGGGTGGAACAGAAAGCCCTTCATGCGGCCGTCGTTGCGCAGATCGAAACCGGCGCCAGCCTGAATATTCATCCGCCGCGCAGTGTTGAAAAGCTATTTGAAATCACACAGTTTATTGACCAGCTTGGTGGTAAATTGGAGCGCAGCATATTCAGCCATATCGACCGGACGATATTCACTTTGGATGACCTGTTTCGGTTTGCAGATACGGGCAGTGTTATCGAATATGATTTTTTCGGAATAGAGTCGTCCTATTACCCGTTTAAGAACATCGACCTGCCCAACGATGCCATGCGCCTGAAAATGATGCGTTCGCTGATCGACCGGGGGCATCTGTCGCAGATTACCCTTTCACAGGATATCTGTACGAAAACACGACTGTCCCGATACGGGGGGCATGGCTATGCGCATATCATGAAAAACGTTCTTCCCGTCATGCCGCGCATGGGTTTCTCAGATGCGGAAATTGATGCCTTAATGGTCGCGACACCGTGCAGGTTGCTGAGTATGGTCTATAACTGACAAACCATTTAAGAACCGAAAGGTGTTCCCAGACGAATGCAAGCTTATCTTAGTCTGGCATAGATGTGTCTTTATAATTCCGCGCTAAATATGTCGAATTAAACTGCCGCCACTCGGCCGGTGCGGGGTTTCATTTAAGTTTGAACATTTCGCGGTTGCTTAAATGACGTTCATGGTTGGACGGAGTATGGGCTGAAGATTGAATTCCGGTTTTACCACGGCTTTTATCCCTAAAATACGATAGTCTGGGCAAAAATGGTTTTCCTGTGACAGTAGCAGGCTTTGGGATTGAAAATGGGTTTGCGAGAAAACACCCGGTCCGTCCATCTTATAAAAGTGAACATAGCAGGTTCAAATCGAACCCCCGCAACCAAACTCAAACACCCGGCTTTTGCCGGGTTTTTGTGTATCTGGACGGGTTTTTGTGTATCTGGAGTGGGATAGATGGTTTTATGCCTGTGTGGGCCTCCTGCCCTACCCGGGAGACTTCCGTCAGGATGTTACGCAGAAGATGGAGATAATACACATCTCAATCGCCGCAGACGGAACGCCTAAGTCTACCCCCGCAACCAAATTAACCCAGTTAAATCAAATATTTATCTGGTTTTTCTTTTCTTGGAATTTGCCAATAATTTGGTATGTAAGTGCTTCGAAAGAAGAAATAAAAGGAGTTCAGTGGATATGCCACTAGCAGGGTGCTGAAAAACACGATTGCAGCGCTGATCTATTAGGTTTTTCGATATTTTTAGGATTAGGAACGATCACTAACGGTTATTTTTTGCCGTTCGTGGTTGCTTCACGGTGTACGGGGTGGCTC
>JABMNT010000240.1 GCA_013203595.1 Rhodospirillales bacterium | reverse complement strand
CGCCGATCCGGTGATGCTGGAAATTATCAACAACCTGTTCATGTCGATCGCCGAACAAATGGGGGCAACCCTGGAGAACACCGCGTTTTCGGTCAACATCAAGGAACGCCTGGATTTTTCCTGTGCAATTTTCGATGCCGATGGCGGCCTGATCGCCAATGCGCCGCATATGCCCGTTCACTTAGGCTCCATGGGCGAAAGCATTCGCGCCGTTATCAACGACAACGCCGGCACCATCAAACCCGGTAACGTCTATATCCTGAACGCACCTTATAACGGCGGCACCCATTTGCCGGACGTGACCGTTGTCACACCGGTATTCGATGACCAAGAAGAGCACATTCTGTTCTATGTGGGCTCACGCGGTCACCATGCCGACATTGGCGGCACGACACCGGGCTCGATGCCGCCGGACAGCCGCACCGTCGAGGAAGAAGGGGTGTTGATCGACAACTTCCTGATGATTGATCAGGGCCGGATACGGGAAAAGGAACTGCGCGAACTGCTGACCAGCGGGCCCTATCCGACCCGCAATTTCCACCAGAATTTCGCCGATCTGTCGGCCCAGGTCGCGGCCAATGAAAAGGGCGTGTCCGAGCTCAGGAAAATGATTGATCATTTCAGCCTTGAAGTGGTCCAGGCCTATATGGGCCACGTCCAGGACAATGCCGAGGAGTCCGTGCGCCGGGTTCTCGATGTGCTCAACCCGGGTTCCTTCGAATACCCCATGGACTGCGGCACAACCATCCGGGTGAAGATTTCAATCGACCGCCAGCAGCGCCAGGCGACCATCGATTTCACCGGCACCTCGGCGCAGATGGAAACCAACTTCAATGCCCCGTCGGCGGTTTGCCGGGCGGCGGTCCTCTATGTGTTCCGCACATTGGTTGATGATGATATCCCCATGAACGAGGGTTGCCTGAAGCCGCTCGACCTGATCATTCCCGATGGCTGCATGTTAAAGCCGCAATACCCGGCGGCCGTGGTTGCCGGCAACGTGGAGACTTCGCAATGTGTAACCGGCGCCCTTTACGGCGCGCTCGGGGTACTGGCTTCGTCGCAGGGCACCATGAATAATTTCACCTTCGGTAATGAGACCTACCAGTATTATGAAACCATTTGCGGCGGCTCCGGCGCCGGTCCGAGCTTCGATGGCACCGACGCCGTGCATGTTCATATGACCAATTCACGCCTCACCGATCCGGAAATTCTGGAATGGCGGTTCCCGGTTCTGCTGGAAGAATTCAGGATCCGGCGCGGCTCCGGGGGGGCCGGAAAATTCAGGGGCGGTGACGGGACAACCCGGCGCATCCGTTTTCTGGAACCGATGACCGCCACCATCCTTTCCGGGCACCGCACGATCCCGCCTTTCGGCCTCAATGGCGGCAGCCCGGGCGCGGTCGGCAGAAATTCCGTCGAGCGGGCCAACGGGACGACTGAGGAACTGGGCGCAACCGATTCAACAGCCATGGAGCGCGGTGATGTGTTTGTCATCGAGACCCCGTCGGGTGGCGGGTTCGGCAAGGCCTGATTGCCCATGGCCCCCTAAATATTGTGTGCGCCGACAGCCAAACATCTCTGTATAGTAGGGTCTTTTATCAATCCCGGGTGCCTTACATGGTCTAACCCTTTGATCTTTATGAATTAATTTTAAACCGTTCCGTTTGACCTGGAACGCCGCACGGATTAAACTAAGGGATTCGAAATTCAGGCGGTTTGGCAGCCGCATAACAGGTGTTGAACTTGGGCATGATCAGGACCTTTATTTGGGCATTGGGCGCGCTGCTGGCGGGCGCATCGGGCAGCTATGGGACAACCCTGGAAAGCGAACTGGCGGGGCTGATCCTCGATCACCCGCAGATCCGCGCCGCATCGAAAACCCTGGAAGCTGAACGCCAGGGAATTGCCATCGCCAATGCCGGTTATCTGCCGACTATTTCCTCGACATCGGAAAGTGGCCACGAAGTCGTCGACAGCCCCGGAACGCGGGATCAGGGTGACGGCCAGGGCGGCAAGCCGTCCAGCCGCACCACCTATTCGCAAAACCTCACCGTGACCCAGAACCTGTTCAATGGCTACCAGACCACGGCGCTCGCCCGTACCGCACGCCTGAACAAGGAAATTGCCCGGATCGAAGTGGAAAACACCCGCCAGAGCACCACTTTCTCCGGCATCACCACCTATATCAACGTGCTCCGGCAAAAACGCCTTATCGAACTGGCCCGCGAAAACGAAGCGACCATCCAGCGCCAGCTCAATCTGGAAGATGAACGGGTGCAGCGGGGCTCGGGTGTGGCGGTAGATGTATTGCAGGCAAAATCCCGTCTGCAGATTGCCAAGGAGCGCAGGGTCACCTTTGAAGGGGCGATGATTGACGCGATTTCCCGTTATTCAGGCTTGTATGATCATCCCCCCGATGTGGAAGCCATGCTCGATCCGGTGCCGCCGGTGGATTTGATCCCGAGCACCCTGGATCATGCCATCGAGATCGGTCTCAACGAAAACCCGTCGCTGGAAAGTGCCGGTACCACCGTCGAGGTTGCCCGCGAACGGCAGAAATCGATCCGTGGGCAGCTCTTCCCGTCACTGGACCTGGAAGGCCAGGCCAATTACGAAAAACACGCCAATACGGTGACCGGGACGCGCCGTGATTATGCGGTAACGCTACGCGCCAGCTGGGACTTGTTCAGTGGCCTGTCGACCCCGGCATCGCTGACCCAGGCCAAGTTTCAGTACCGGGCCACCCAGGACGAGCAGGACCGGATCCGGCGCGGCGTGATCGAACAGACCAAGCTGTCGTGGCAGGCATTGCTGACCGCCAAGGCCCGCCTTGATCTGCTGGAAAACGCCGTCAATATCGCTTCTGAAGTATTTGCATCACGCAAAAAACTGCGCGAAGCCGGCAAGGAGAACGTGATCAACGTGCTGGATGCGGAAAACGAAGTGAACTCGGCGCAAATCAACTTCACCTCGGCCTCCTATGACGAACGGGTCGCCGTCTACCAGTTGCTGCTGGCGATCGGTCGCCTGACCCCCGCCTACCTGCGCCTGACCCCGCCGTAGGGGGCGGCGCAGACAAACCCGAGCAGGCACGCGCAGCGCTGGGGGTCGCTTCGTCAACCTTGCGGTCCGCCCACCTTTCTGATGCTGCTGACAACCTGTCTCTATGGTGATCGCACGGCGGCCTTGCCCTTACATCTGTGTTGATGTTCGCCTACGTCAGGTTTTGTGAAACGGTAAACGTCATTATGACCGTGATCCTTTAGGGGCAGCTATGGGCCAGAAGGGGCCATCACTGGTCATCCCACATCACCAGAAAACAGCGGCCGCTTTCGGGCGGGAGGCGGCAGGATACGAGAACTGGGCCCGGCAATTGGGCTGCGACACGATAGGGATCCATGTCACGACTGGCATGCGCATGAAAACCAGCGACCGCCTGCTTCGAAAAATGAAATTCGAACAGGTCGGTGGAAACTATGAGAGGCTTCTTGAAAAATGACTTATTCTAACACCACGGACAACGGGCTGGAACCAGAAAAGGCCCGCTTTCCATACCGCATTAAAAATGAGAGAGACGAAAAAATGATAGATGTCGACAAGTTGAATTTCAGGTTTGATCCCCCTCATAAAATCGTCTGCGAATACCCGTCAGTATACGTTTTCATTGTCGGATTAGTTCGAGATATTGGAGTTGTATTAGTTCTTTATTTTAACGGTAAAGCACTGGCTTTTGAAGCGACCACAACAAACGAAGGGGACCTTAGGACCTGGAATATCCATCAATTTGGTATTTCAGTTACCCACTATAATCAAACTCCGGGAAGTAGTTTTGACTTGAGAGTAAATAGCTACAAGTTTGAAAATCGTGATGAGCAGAACTGGGCCATACGGTTACTAAAGAAATCATTGAAGGTGTATTGTGGAAAATTGGATGCGGCTAAACCTGATGGCCCACTCGGAAGGTTTGCTGACGATCAGGGATGTCAACGGCGGAGTAAATCTAGTCCATTAGGGCGGAGTAAAACCAGTCCACTTGATGTTAAGCAGAGCCTGGTGTTGCGGGTTGTCCCGGTAGTCCATAGG
>JABMNT010000019.1 GCA_013203595.1 Rhodospirillales bacterium | reverse complement strand
CCGCCGGAAAGCTGGGCCGGGTATTTTTTACCCTGCTCGGGCAAGCCGACCAGTTCCAGAAGCTCGCTCACCCGGCGGGTTATCTGGTCCCTCGGCAGCTTTCTGTTTTCCAGTCCGTAGGCGATGTTTTTATTGACCGTCAGGTTCGGGAACAGGGCGTAGGACTGAAAGACGATGCCAAAATCACGCTCGGCCGGGGGCAGTGCGGAAATATCGGTGTTGTCCTGGGTGATGGAACCGTTGGTTTGAATATCAAGGCCGGCGATGGCGCGCAGCAGGGTGGTTTTACCACAGCCCGATGGCCCCAGAAAACAGACGAATTCGCTTTCAAAAATATCGAGCGAGATACCGTCGAGGGCCGTAAAATCACCAAATTTCTTGGTTAGGTTTTCAATTTTCAGATAGGGTTCTTGCGTCGGCTCGCTGCTCATTATTGCCCCCGGTGACACAGATAAGAATTTGACGTGATCATATAAGCAAAATACCTAAAAACAAACCGGCCATCCAATCGAAAAAAACTGGATGGCCGGATGTCTCGGTAAAAGGTGTTTCTAAGCCTTTTTGTGGGTCTTATTTGGCTTCGGACTTGGAATCGTAGCGCCGCTGCCATTCTTCAAGAATACGTGCGCGGTTGGTTGCCGCCCATTCAAAATTGTTGTCAATCATGGCTTCGGTAATGCCGACCGGGAAGTGCTGGACCGGCTGTGCAACACCCGGATAGGCAACCACGGCATAACCGGTATTGTACATCTTGTTGGCATCCTTGGTGATCGTGAAATCGACCAGCTTTTTAGCGGCGTCCAGGTTTTTCGTGCCCTTCATGATCGCGGTCGCTTCCATATCCCAGCCAACACCTTCGGAGGGAACAATGATTTCCAGAGGTGCCCCGTCATTTTTTGATTTGGCACCGCGGAAGGCGAAGGAAATGCCAATGGGGGTTTCGCCGGAAGCGGCCTGCTTACATGGCTTGGAACCGGAATGGGTGTACCAGGCAATGTTCTGATGCAGGGCATCCATAAACTTCCAGCCTTCGTCTTCGCCAAACACCTGCAGCCAGCTGGAAACGTCCAGAAATCCGGTACCCGATGAGTTCGGGTTGGGCATGACGACGCTGCCCTTGTAGACCGGTTTCGTCAGGTCCTACCAGGATGTGGGCACGGGCAGGTTTTTGTTGCCGGCTTCAACGGTATTGAAACAGACCGAGGCGATCCAGGCGTCCATCCCCGTCCAGTGCGGCGGCGTGGCAGAATCAACGAATTTTTTATCCAGCAACTCAACGCCCTTCGGTGCGTAGGGTTCCGTCATGCCTTCTTCTTTCAACAGCATCAGGCTGGTCGCCGCCAGTCCCCAGACCACATCGGCAACCGGGTTCTTTTTCTCGGCCAACAGCTTGGCGGTGACGATACCCGTGGAATCGCGTACCCATTTGATTTCAATGTCGGGGTGAACGGCGTTGAATGCGGCCGCATATTTTTTCAGATCTTCGGCTTCAACGGCGGTGTAAACGGTGAGTTCGCTGGCAGCTTGCGCGGCAGTGATCATCGTCATGCCGGCAATCGCGGCAATGCCCGCGCTAACCGCCAGTTTCCCAAATAGATGTGTCTTCATTGTTTTTAACTCCTTAAATTTCCCTGCGAGGCAAAGGCGCCTCTAACCTAAGCCTAGCTTAGCGCCCCTTTCCCAAATACACCAAATGAACTTTTTAATACGGAGGAGGGAGGCCTACCTTAACTAGTCTTAATTTATTCTCCAACAACCACCCATTGGGTATTGGCCGCCTGTAAACCCAGGCCCGGCCGCAAACCAGGGCAATAGTCAGCCGGTAGCCGCATCGCTTTCGCTTATAAAAGGGCGCTGCCGGGATCAGGGAAAAACCCGCAGGGGTGCCGTCAGACTGTACAAAATGCATCCGGCTTGGTAATTTTCGCCAGCGAACGGAACGCCTTGGACGGAGTTGAAATGGATACCGTTGTCGATCGAATTACCGCTGCCCAGATCCATTCGGATCCCTACGCCTATCTGACCACCACAGAAGGTCTTGATCCGGACTATTACGGCAAACTGGCCGCTCAGTTTCCGGATTTGCGCGAACTGACCCGTACCGTCGGCGGCGCTGAAGCGGTTCAGCAATTCAACAATTCAAACAATCTGCTGGTTCACATAAACGGGCAAAAGGCGATAAACCGGGAACTGCCCATTCACCCGATCTGGCGGGGCTTTATGAAGACGCATTTTTCATCGCGCTTTTATCGCCGGGTGATCGGCGCTCTTGGTGACGGGATTCGCCAAACCTATCCGGATCTGGAAAACCGCCTGGGCAAGAAGCTCGAACACCTGACGGTGCAGCCGCGTCTGCACGAAGACCGCGGCGCGGATGTGTTTTTGGACATCCAGTTTGCCTATAACACGCCTGTCGTTGCGCCGACACGGGTCCGCGCACGGCATGTGGATGATCCGAAAAAACTGTTTTCAGGGCTTTTTTACATGCGCGCCCCGGATGATGATTCGCAAGGCGGGAACCTGGAAATATGCCGCTGGCGCGGTCAGCCAAAGTTCCGAAACCCGTTTATTCCCGGCCAGGAAGTGCAGAACACCCATATTGATGAAGATCAGTCCGAGTTGGTTGACGTCATCGACTATCAGGCAAATACGCTGCTGATGTTTGTCAATTCGCCCTCTGCCATTCATGGGGTGACCGCCCGCCCGCCGACTCCCCATATCCGGCGTTATATCAACATCATCGCCGAACTGCGCGAGCCGCTTTATGATATCATGGCCTATCAGGACAACGTTTCGCCCTGGGCCCTGATGGCCGGTAACGGGTCACCGGCGCGGCCCTGATCGACGATTTTCCCCTTGTTCCCATCGGCCGCCGGCGGGGGTGGAAGGGCGCGGCTCGAACCGGGGTTTCGGCAATTTTTTCAACGCCTTGACCGGGGCTGATGGTTTCTGCAAGGTTGTCTGCAGAAAATAGGAAGATCACCATGCTTGCCGAACAGCGACGCAATCACATACTGGATATTCTGGCGGAAAAAGGCGCGGTGACGGTCAATCAGCTGCACCACAGGCTGAAAGTCTCGCAGGAAACCATTCGCCGCGATATCACCAAGCTGGCCGCCGAAAACCGCCTGCGCAAAACCCATGGCGGTGCCCTGGCCCTGGCCCAGGTGGAGCCGGAGTTTGCCGACCGGATGGCGGTCAACATTGACGGCAAACGGGCGATCGGTGCGCTGGCAGCGGGTCTGGTGCCGGACGGGGCGTCGGTGATTATCGATTCCGGGACCACCACCCTGTGTCTGGCGGAAGCCCTGATGGCGCACCAGGGGCTGACGGTTTTTACCAATGACATGAACGTGGCCGGCAAGCTGGCCGGGCGCAATGACAACCGGGTCCATATGCTGGGTGGCGAACTGATCGGCAACGAGGGGGCGACCGCCGGTCGCGACACCACGACCATGCTGCAGAACTATCTGACCGATTTCAGTTTCATCGGCGCCAGTGCGCTGGATGCGGTCACCCTGCTGACCGACTATTCCCGCGAAATCGCCGAATTGCGGGCCCAGATGATGGTCCAGGGGCGGACTGCGGTGCTGCTGGCGGATTCGTCCAAGTTTGGCAAGCGGGCCCCGGTCCGGGTCAACCACCTGGACCAGCTGACCCATCTCATCAGCGATGCAAAAATGTCGTCGGGGTTATTGACGGCGGTCAGAAAACTCAACGTCGAAGTGATCATCGCCAAACCCGTTCGCTGATTTACGGTGTTTTCGGATCCGTGGTTTTGGGCAGGGCGTCCAGCTCGCCGGCCCGCTCGAGCACCGGATAGGCAACGGCGACCACATGCGAATGGATGCGTTTCAGATCGCGCAGAATATCCATGTGCAGGGCGCT
>JABMNT010000239.1 GCA_013203595.1 Rhodospirillales bacterium | reverse complement strand
TGGTACGACCACATGCCGTACCTGCCATTTCCCGATGACTGGCCGGTTTATTCGCCCAAGGACAAAATTGGCGATTGGCTGGAAGCCTATGTAAAAATCATGGAGCTCAATTACTGGACCTCGTCGACCTGCCAGTCGGCCGCCTATGACGCGGCGACGGGCGAATGGACGGTTGAAGTTCTGCGCGACGGCAAACCGGTCACTTTACGCCCCAAACAACTGGTTCTGGCGACTGGCATGGCAGGCGTTCCCCATATGCCCGAGTTCCCGGGAGCGGCGGATTTCAAAGGCACCCTGGTCCATTCGTCGGCGCATCCGGGCAGTGACGGTTATCAAGGCAAACGCTGCGTGATCATCGGCTCGAACAATTCGGCTCATGATATTGCCGCCGATCTCTGGGAAAACGGCGCTGACGTGACCATGATCCAGCGCTCATCGACCCATGTGTCACGGGCCGACACCCTGTTGGAACTGGGCAGCAATCTGCTCTATTCGGAAGATGCCATGGAGCGCGGGATCACCGTCCAGAAGGCCGATATGATCGCCGCCTCCGTCCCCTACCGGTTGATGACCGAGCTGCAAAAACCGGTTTACGCCGAAATGAAAAAGCGCGATCAGGATTTTTACGCGCGCCTGGAAGGAGCTGGTTTCATGCATGATTTCGGCGAGGATGGCAGCGGTCTGTTCATGAAATACATGCGCCGGGGGTCGGGCTATTACATCGATGTGGGGGCATCTGAACTGATCATCAATGGCGACATCAAGCTCAAATCCGGCCAGGTTTCGGCGATGACCAGCGATGGTGTGAAACTGGAAAGCGGCGAGGAAATCGCCGCCGACCTGATTGTCTGTGCGACCGGTTATGGCTCGATGAACGGTTGGGCGGAAAAGCTGATCAGCAAGGCGGTCGCCGACAAGGTTGGCAAGGTTTGGGGTCTGGGATCAAATACCGCCAAGGACCCCGGCCCCTGGGAAGGCGAGCCACGCAATATGTGGAAGCCAACGCAACAGGACGGCCTGTGGTTCCACGGCGGCAACCTGCATCAGTCGCGCCATAATTCCCGCTATCTGTCGCTTCAGCTGAAAGCCCGGATGGAGGGAATTCCGACCCCGGTTTATGGCAAGCAGGAGGTCCATCACAAAAGCTGAGCGATGGTGACGGGGTTCGGGATTATTGATCCGGCTTTCACCCGGCCCGCAAATTGCGCATCGGGCAGGCTGGTGACATCAACGCCACTGATCTCGGCGCCAATTGATCCGCTGAGGGGACGGACGGAAAGTGTATTGAAATCCAGGGGGTATGGCCGGGCTCGCTGATCCATCGACGGCCCCCTGTACAGTCGCCGAATTCACCTGAAAAGGGGAGGAGAATGTTGGCACTTCGAGTCATGGCAACGGTGAAAGCCTGGGCTGACGGTCGTTCAGAGGAAGCTGGCAATTCAGCGGATTTGTGTTGTAAAATGGCTGGCAATTGGCTGTTTTCAGGGATTTATCAGGAGTTTAATGCATGCAGGATCCGCATTTACGCAGACATCACGACATGGGCGGTCTGGATGCGGGCCCCGTCGAGCAGGGCGAACATGTTTATGATCCGTGGGAAAAACGCACGGACGCCATCATGCGCCTGGTCTCCGATAAAAACCGCAGGCTCATGACCGTTGACGAATTGCGCCGCGGGATCGAGGAAATTGGTCCCAACGTTTACGACGAGATGACCTATTACGAACGCTGGATGACGTCGATAACCAACAACCTGCTAGAGAAAGGGGTCATTCACGTCGATGAACTGGGGCGGAAAATGGCCGAAATCGAGGCCCGCTGGCGGGCCGCCGGAGCAACCGGCGAATGACCCGCTATACCATTGGCGCAGCGGTTGCCGTGCGCAGTGCCTACCCGCCGGGCCATGTCCGTGCACCGTTTTTTATCCGCGGTAAAACGGGCACCGTCGAACAGGTGGTCGGCAGCTTTGGCAATCCGGAAGAACTGGCCTATGGACGCAACCCTGAGCAACTGACCCTGTACCGTGTCCGCTTCCAGCAAGCCGACGTCTGGTCCGGTTACACCGGCCCCGGCCAGGATACCCTGGTGATCGACATCTATGAAAACTGGCTGGACCCAGCCGCAGGAGACCATCCATGAGCGATAGCCACTCCCACGACCATGATCACGACCACGATCATTTGCATAACCCGCACGGACCGCACCCCTATCAGCCGGACCTGGAAGATGCACCGTTCACCCATTGCCAGCTGATGGCCGAAGCGGTCGGCGAGTTGCTGATCGAAAAGGACGTTTTCAGCGCCGACGATTTGCGCGCCATGATCGAACTGATCGATTCGAAAAGCCCGGCCGAAGGGGCACGGCTCATTGCCCGCGCCTGGCTCGATGCGGATTTCAAGGCGCGCGTTCTCGAAAACGTCAATGATGCCGCCACAGAACTGGGCATCGATGCCGGTACCATCCCGATCCGCGCCGTTGAAAACACCGATACCGTGCACAATGTCATCGTCTGCACGCTATGTTCCTGCTATCCGCGTCTGCTGATCGGATTACCGCCGGACTGGTACAAGTCAAGATCCTACCGCAGCCGCGCTGTCCGTGAACCGCGCACGGTCCTGAAGGAATTTGGCACCCATATTGATGACAACATCGAAGTCCGCGTCCACGATTCTACTGCCGATTTACGATATTTGGTGATCCCCGAGCGCCCGCAGGGAAGCGAAACAATGAGTGAAGATGAATTGACCTCGCTGGTCACCAGAGACAGTATGATCGGCGTAACCACGCTTTAGACCCAATCGAGGATTTTATCATTATGACCGGCAAACCCACGTTCCATTGGGACGATCCCTTCTTGTTTGAAACCCAGTTGGAAGAAGACGAACGCATGGTGCGCGACACGGCGCGCGACTACGCCCAGGATAAGTTGATGCCCCGGGTGCTGCTGGCCAACCGCAACGAGACCTTCGATCGCGAAATCATCAACGAGATGGGTGAGCTTGGCCTGTTGGGCCCGACCATCAGCGAAGAATACGGCGGTGCCGGCGTCAATCATGTCTGTTATGGCCTGATCGCCCGCGAAATCGAGCGCGTTGATTCCGGCTATCGCTCGGTCATGAGCGTGCAGTCGTCGCTGGTCATGTATCCCATATCCGCCTACGGATCCGAAGAACAGAAACAAAAGTATCTGCCGAAACTGGCGCGCGGCGAACTTGTCGGCGCCTTTGGCCTGACCGAACCTGATTTTGGTTCCGACCCCGGTGGCATGCGGACACGGGCCGAAAAAGTCGATGGCGGCTATACCCTGACCGGCACAAAAATGTGGATATCCAACGCACCGATCGCCGATGTCTTTGTGGTCTGGGGCAAACTGGACGGGGTTATTCACGGCTTCCTGCTGGAAAAGGGTATGAAGGGACTGAGTGCGCCGAAAATCGAAGGCAAAATGAGCCTGCGCACATCCATTACCGGCGAAGTTGTCATGGACAATGTGTTCGTACCCGAAGAGAATCTGCTGCCCCATATCAAGGGTCTGGGCGGTCCATTCGGCTGCCTGAACAAGGCCCGCTACGGGATTTCCTGGGGCGTGTTCGGCGCCGCCGAATTTTGCTGGCATGCGGCGCGCCAGTATACGCCGGAT
>JABMNT010000238.1 GCA_013203595.1 Rhodospirillales bacterium | reverse complement strand
GTGAAGCAATCACGAACGGCAAAAAATAAACGTTAGTGATAGTTACTAATCCTAAAAATAACGAAAAACATAATAGATCAGTGCTGCAATCGTGTTTTTCAGCACCCTGCTAGCGACTGAGGTCACGAATGGCCCGGTCCAGCCCGTCCAGATTGAGTGGATACATGCGGTCCCCCATCAGCTGGCTGACCATGCCAACGGACTGGGTATTGCCCCACCATTTCTCAGGCACCGGGTTGATCCAGACGGCGCGCCCGTACACACGCAACAGCCGTTCCATCCACAGCGCACCGGCCTCTTCGTTCCAGTGCTCGACACTGCCGCCCGGATAGACGATTTCGTAAGGGCTCATGGAGGCATCGCCGACAAAGATCACCTTATAGTCATGGCCATAGGTGTGCAGAACATCCCAGGTATTGATAACGTCCTTGTGACGGCGGCTGTTGTCCTTCCAGCAGCGCTCATACAGAAAATTATGGAAGTAGAAATATTCCAGATGCTTGAACTCGCTGCGCGCCGCTGAAAACAGTTCCTCCATGACTTTCACATGCGGGTTCATGGAACCGCCAACATCCAGAAACAACAGAACCTTTGCCGCATTATGGCGTTCGGGAACCAGTTTGACGTCGAGCCAGCCCTGTTTGGCGGTCGAGCGGATGGTGTCCTCCATATCAAGCTCGGTGGCTGCGCCCTGGCGGGCAAATTTGCGCAGGCGCCGGAGGGCTACCTTGATGTTGCGGGTGCCCAGCTCAACGCGGTCATCGAGGTTCTTGAATTCGCGCTTGTCCCAGACCTTGACCGCACGCTGGTGACGGCCTTCTTCCTGACCGATACGCACCCCTTCCGGGTTATAACCATAGGCACCGAACGGCGAAGTGCCGGCAGTGCCGATCCACTTGGAGCCACCCTGATGGCGTTTTTTCTGCTCGGCCAGACGCTTCTGCAGGGTTTCCATGAGCTTCTCCCAGCCGCCCAGGGCTTCGATCTGGCGCTTGTCTTCCTCACTCAGGTATTTTTCCGCCAGTTTCCGGAGCCATTCATCGGGAATGACCTGCGGCTGCCCTTCCTCAGGCGTTTCCAGGCCCTTAAAGACGTTGCCGAAAACCCGGTCGAATTTATCCAGGTTTGTTTCATCCTTGACCAGACAGGCCCGGCTCAAATAGTAAAAATGATCAACGCTGTAAGCGGCCAGGCCCTGGTCCATGGCCTCGAGCAGAGTCAAATACTCACGCAGGCTGACCGGGACCTGGGCTTCGCGCAATTGATAGAAAAATTGAAGGAACATTGATTGACTTATTAATCGTCGTCGGGTTGATCGGTTGCGGGATTATCGATTTCAGGCTTATCCGTTTCGGAATTATCGATTTCGGGCTTATCGGTTTCAGGTCTGTCAGTTCCAGGTTTATCGATTTCGGGTTCAGTGGTGTCAGGCGATTGTCTTTGCAGGCTATCGGCCGGTACTGCCACCGGCATCGAGCGGATATGGATGTCGCGCTGGGGAAAGGGAAATTCAATACCGTTCCTGCCAAACGAATCCCAGATCCCCAAAAGGATCTGCGAACGCACATTGCCCAGGCCATTCTGCGGGTCATCGACCCAGACCCGCAGTTCCAGGTTCAGGGAACTGTCGCCAAATTCTTTAAGCTGACAAACGGGCTTGGGGTCGGTCAGCACCCGTGTTGCCTTTTCGGCGACCTCCAGTGTCAGTTTAATGGCAAGATGAACATCCGAGCCATAGGAAATGCCGAAGGGAATGCGGACCCGCAGTTTTTGGTCACTGAAGGACCAGTTCTCCACCCGCTGCGAGATCAGTTCCTCGTTGGGGATCAGGTGTTCGACGCCGTCGCGGGTAATCACCGAGACGTAGCGGGCCCCCAGGGTTTTGATTTCCCCATAAGTGGTACCCAGGGCAATGACATCGTCGGGTTTGACGGACTTATCCATCAGCAGAATGATTCCGCTGATCAGGTTGGCAATAACCTTCTGCAGGCCAAAACCAACCCCCAAACCGACCGCCCCGGAAAATACCGCAAATGCGGTCAAGTCAATGCCAACGGACTCGAGCCCGACAATCACGGCGACGGTAAAGATGGCAACCCGAAACAGCTTGGAAAACAGAACCCGTGATGACGGCGACATGCCGGGCGTGGCGACCAGACGCCGGTCCAGAAGGCCTGACAACAGGTTGGCAATCCACAATAGAACAACCAGCGCAATGCCCGCCTTGACGACGCTGAGCACAGAGATATAGACCTCCCCCACATGCAGCCCCATATCATTGAGGACGGTTTGCGTGGGTTTCAGCAGATTGGTTATATTGAGAGCGGCAATAAACCAGGCGCTCACCGAAATCATCCGCGACCACTGTTTGTTGCGGATCAGAGAGGTCGCCAGCCGGATCACAACCCAGGCCGCTAACAGGCTGACAACAATTTCAATGAGATGGTGGGGCCATTCGGCATTCTTCGCCGACAGGATGGTAACCCATTGCAGGAGCAACCATATCACCGGCAGGCTCAACGGTGACATGGCGCTGGCGACTGGGGCACCAAAGCGGTTGTACCAGGGTGATTGCCAGTCTTTGGCAAGCAGCCCCTTAAAACGCGAGGCCACGATCAGAGCGATCAGAAAAGCCGCAACAATAACCAGCGCCTGAATCAGACTGCTGAGCACAAGAACGTTGGCATCGACCCAATCGACAATGGAATTCAACCAGATATCAAGCTTGTGCGGATCGGTTATGTCATCGAATTTGAGCACCTGTTCGTCTCCAATAGGCTCGGGATTGTCGCCGGGTTATCCCTGTTCGCGACGGTTCAGAAAGGCCAGCCGCTCGAGCAGATGCACATCCTGCTCGTTTTTCAGCAGCGCCCCGTAGAGGGGCGGCACGATGGTTTTCGTGTCGTTCGCACGCAAGGCTTCCGGTGGCATGTCTTCGACCATCAACAGCTTTAACCAGTCCAGCAACTCGGATGTCGTCGGTTTTTTCTTCAGCCCGGGGACATCGCGCAGATTATAAAAGACATTCAGGGCTTCCTTGACCAGACGCTTGTGTATCTGCGGGTGATGGACGTCAATGATCTGACGCATGACATCTTCGTCGGGAAACCGGATGTAATGGAAAAAGCAGCGCCGCAGAAAAGCATCCGGCAGCTCTTTTTCATTGTTCGATGTGATGATCACGATCGGGCGAACCGCCGCGCTGATCGTCTGCTGGGTTTCGTAGACATAAAACTCCATTCGATCCAGTTCCAGCAGCAAATCGTTGGGAAACTCGATATCCGCCTTGTCAATTTCATCAATCAGCAATACCGGACGGGTTTCCATCTGGAAGGCTTCCCACAGTTTTCCCTTGAGGATGTAATTGCTGATATCGTGGACCCGGGCGTCACCCAGTTGGGAATCCCTGAGCCGCGCCACGGCATCATACTCATACAGGCCCTGTTGGGCCTTTGTCGTCGATTTGACATGCCATTCCAGAAGCGGCGCATTCAGGGCTTTGGCGATTTCAACGGCCAGCATGGTTTTTCCGGTGCCGGGCTCACCCTTGACAAGCAAAGGGCGTTCCAGGGTCACGGCCGCGTTAACGGCCACCTTCAGGTCCTCCGTCGCCACGTAATTTTCTGTTCCGGCAAATTTTTCCACACTGTCTCT
Organism: Rhodospirillales bacterium; assembly: GCA_013203595.1. GTDB lineage: Bacteria > Pseudomonadota > Alphaproteobacteria > Rhodospirillales > Casp-alpha2 > JABMNT01. The sequence goes on along the minus strand of JABMNT010000238.1, from coordinate 2,841 downwards.
CCCGACGGACCAGGACCCGCCCTTACCTGGCGACCCGGTAATTCAACTGCTTGCGCCCGACACGGGCACCGTCCTGACCTGTTGTCTCAAACCCCAGCTTTTCAAGCAAGCGCCATGATGGCACGTTTTCCGGAGCGCATTCGGCAAATATCGTAAAGTCCGGAAATCCATTTTCCAAATGCCCGAGCAATGCCCGGGCCGCCTCAAATCCGTATCCCCGGCCCTGAAATCCGGTTCCGACCCAGTATCCGATCTCGATGCGTTTATTTTCGCACAAATGGGCACCGACAAGCGAGACCAGAACCGGATCAGCTTTTGTCCAGCCGATAAACACCCGGTCATGGGCGCTGCATAGACCTTCAATGTAGCGACGGCAGTCGTCGACGGTGAACGGGTAGCGTAAAAAACTGATGGCCTCGGCAATGGCCCGGTCATTCGTCATCGCCTGCAGAGCTGCCGCATCATCCGGGCGGACAAGGCGAAAACGCAGGCGCGCTGACGAAAATACCTCTGGCATGCGGGACAGTGGCGTCAGCGGACGGCCTTTCAGCTTTGCCCAAGCAACCGTTCAATGGCATCAAGTGCGGCCTGGCCCCGGGTGCCGTCGGGCCCTCCGGCCTGCGCCATATCGGGACGGCCACCGCCACCCTGGCCGCCAACGGCTTCGGAACCGGCACGCACCAGATCAACGGCGCTCAGGCGGTCGGTCAGATCGTCGCTCACCCCGACCACCAGCGATGCCTTGCCTTCGGTGTTTGAAACCACGGCAACGACACAGGAGCCCAGTTGTTTCTTGAAGTCATCGACGAAACCCTTGAGCGCCTTGGCCGGAACACCTTCCATCAGCTTCGGCGCATAGACGATACCGGCGACCTCTTTGGTGGATGTGGATCCGCCACTGCCACCGGTCGCCAACTGGCGCCGTGCGTCCGACAATTCGCGTTCCAGCTTGCGGCGCTCTTCAATCAGCGCTTCGACCCGGCCCGGCACGTCATCGGGTTTACTTTTCAACAGCGATGCCGTCTGCAGGAGGGCCCGTTCCGTATCGGCAAAATAGGCGCGGGCACCATCGCCGGTCAGCGCCTCAATCCGCCTGACACCGGAAGCAACGGCACCTTCACTGAGTATCTTGAATACACCAATGTCGCCGGTACGGCGCACGTGGGTGCCACCACAAAGCTCCGTCGAATAGGTCTTCGCGCCGTCGGCGCCCATGCTGACAACCCGCACTTCGTCACCGTATTTTTCGCCAAACAAGGCCATCGCCCCGGCTTCGACGGCGGCAGCCGGTTCCATCAGCCGGGTTGTCACGGCGGCATTTGCCGAAATCTGCACATTGACCGCCGTTTCCACGTCAAGGAGCTCATCACCTTCAACCGCTTTCGGATGGGATATATCGAACCGCAGGCGGTCCGGCGCAACCAGCGAGCCTTTTTGCGTTACATGCTCGCCCAGTTTGCGGCGCAGGGCTTCATGCAGCAGATGGGTTGCCGAATGGTTGGCCCGGAGCTGCGATCTGCGTGAATGATCAACGTTCAGGACCACATCATCGCCGACGTGAATAGGGGTTCCTGCGAGCGTTCCATAATGGACATGAATGGCCCCCAGCAGCTTGCGGGTTTCAACGACCTTCAGGATACCCCCGTCGCCATAGTGAATTTCGCCGGTATCACCCATCTGGCCACCGGATTCGCCGTAAAAAGGTGTCTGATTGACAACCACAGAAACGTAATCACCGGGCTTTGCAGTCTGGGTTTTAGCCCCGTCAACGACCAGCGCCGTCACCTGCCCTTCCGCTGATTCTGTCTCGTAACCCAGGAAGTCGGTGGCGCCCAGTTGGTCACGGATATCAAACCAGACTGCCTCATCGGCGGCATCACCGGACCCGGCCCAGGCTTTGCGGGCTTCCGCCCGCTGCCGGTCCATGGCTTTGTTGAAACCGGCAACATCGACGCTCATGCCACGGCCGCGCAAGGCATCCTGTGTCAAATCCAGAGGAAACCCGAAGGTGTCGTAGAGCTTGAACGCCGTTTCCCCGTTCAGTTCCCCGCTGCCATCCATATCGGCGGTGGCTTCATCCAGCAGCTTGAGACCGTTCTCAAGGGTTGTCTTGAACCGGGTTTCCTCCAGCATCAAGGTTTCACCAATCAGCGCCTCACCCCGTGCAAGCTCGGGAAAAGCGGCCCCCATCTGGCCGACCAGTGCCGGTACCAGCTTCCACATCAAGGGATCCCTGCAGCCCATCATATGGGCATGGCGCATGGCCCGGCGCATGATCCGGCGCAACACATAACCGCGCCCTTCGTTGGATGGCAAAACACCATCGGCAATCAGGAAACTGGACGCCCGCAGATGATCGGCGATCACCCGATGCGATACGTTCTTGTCGCCATCGGCCGGCACATGGGAGGCCTCGGCGGAGGCCCGGATCAGGGTCTGCATGAGATCGATTTCGTAGTTGTCGTGGGTGCCCTGCATGACCGCGGCAATTCGCTCCAGTCCCATGCCGGTGTCAATCGACGGTTTCGGCAATTCGACCCGAAGTTCCGGGGTTGTCTGCTCAAATTGCATAAACACCAGATTCCAGATTTCGATAAAGCGGTCCCCGTCTTCGTCCAGCGAGCCCGGCGGGCCACCGGGGATATGATCCCCATGGTCGTAAAAGATTTCGGAACAGGGCCCGCAGGGGCCGGTTTCACCCATAGCCCAGAAATTATCAGATGTCGGAATACGAATGATTTTATCATCGGATATCCCGGCGATCTTGCGCCACAGGGTGGCCGCATCCTCGTCCGACGAATGCACGGTGACCAGAAGCTTGTCCTGCGGTAGACCAAACTC
>JABMNT010000018.1 GCA_013203595.1 Rhodospirillales bacterium | reverse complement strand
ATTGAAAAGAGCACCGCTCATCTGGTCAGGTCCACGCATTTCTACCTCCGCAATCTGTAAAAACAGTGAATCACGAGATAGGCGTCAGTGCGAGGAGTTTTTCAGCACCCTGCTAGTGCAGTTCATGTTCATATGGAATCGCTGAGACGTCCGCACCGGTTCCCTGGCAAGGAGCGGTTCGCGCAGCGATGTGGGACATCACAAGCGGGCCGTGACGCAGCCCAGGGGGCCGCTTTGGCGATCTCAGCTGTTTCAATATAAACATGAACTGCACTAGCTGCTACCGGCGTCAGTAAGCGTTTTTGGATGCTGCCAGTCGACCGCATAGGCGGTCACCGGCTGATCAATGCCCTTGAGTGCATAGGCGCCGGCGCTGGTGAACTTAAAAGCGTGGGTCTGGCACAGGTCATGCACCGAGGGCGTGACGAAAATCTCGTTTTCCCCCGCCTTGTCGCATATGCGTGCCGCGAGCTGCACGGTCTGGCCAAAAAAATCATCTTCCTCGCGCACCGCATCGCCGGCGTTAAGGCCGATGCGGACACGCACCGGCAGGTCCGGATGGTGGGTGTTGTGGGCGCTGATCTGGCGCTGGATGGCAATCGCCGCACGCAGCGAGTTGGGCGCGTTGGAAAAACTCGCCATAATGCCGTCGCCGGTATGTTTGACCTCTTCGCCATGGAACTGGGCCAGGGCATTGCGCACGATCACATTGTGGGCCCGCACCACCTGCTGGGCGCCCAAGTCGCCGTGGTCGTGGGTCATTTGCGTTGAGCCGACCAGGTCGGTAAACATGATGACGATAATGCCCTGGGCCTGGGCGGTGGCGGCATTCGAGCGCCGCCAGCGTTTGATCAGATCGGGCAGTGTTGCGAAGCAACGGGGCTCGCTGGCCAGATACTTGTCGAGGATCTGGCGGCCGGCTTCGGTCATGAACCGGTAATTGGGGTCACGGTCGTAGGCGTCGAATTTTTCGCAAAACAGATCAACCATATCGATCTGGGTGCCCAGGGCACTGATGGTTTCGCGGATCAGGATATAGCGCTGAATGCCGCCCAGGCTGTGGACCACGGCAAAGCGGTCACCGGCGCCACCGAGAAACAGATTAATGCCGAACAGGCTGTAGGTGTCGATCGTTTTCAGTATGTCAGCCAGTTCACTGAGGCTGCCTTCGAGAAACCGCAACATGGAAATGCGATATTCTTCCTTCAGGCCGGTGGCGATAACCGGGGGTGCTGATTGTGCCTCCGCGTCCGCCGTATCAGGCTCTCCATCAAAGTCCGGTTCACGGTCATCGTCGTCCAGGCTGGGGGCGAAAAGCAGCGCCATTTCCGCCGGCGGGCCCGGGTCGGTAGCCGGTTCAGGCGGTTCGGGCACCGTCGCTGATTTTGCTGACTGCTCGGGCCGGGGCTTTGGTTTGCCGGTGGCGGACGGGCGCGGTCGTGGGGCCTTTGCGGCGGCTCGAGGTCTCTGTTTGTGGAAAAGGTCGGATCTCAGGACCAGATAAAAACCGATACCGGCCAGAATTATGAACACGATGGCACTGACGGAAAACGCTGCTATTTCCTGATAGAGGGGCGGTTCGTCAAGGTCCGGGTCATTCAATTGCTGCAACAGAAAGCGGGTTGGCACAAACACCGCCGCAGCGAGCGCGCTGGCGCCGGCAACGATGCCGGTTGCTGCCAGGGCGACCCGGCCGGCTGAGCGCTGCTGGCCACCGCTGGCCGATCCGGATTTGCGCTGGTTGAGTTCGCGCGCCGCCTCGCTGGTCAAACCGGTTTCCGTTGTGCCCGGCGCCGCTGTGGATTTGCGCCCTGTTGCCTTTGCCCGCCTGGCATCGCGCCGCAGGGACGGGGAAATCCACTCCAGTGTCTCAAGCGGTGCCCGCTTTGAGCTAAAAGATGTGACCCGAATGATGCGAACCCCCTCCACATCCGGCTCCAGGTCCATTTGTCGGGCTGTCGCCAGGGCATCGTCGCGCTCGAGCTCGATGAAGCGCTCGTATTGCTGCCAGGTATTGTTGGTGCGCACGTACATTTCAAAAATGACAGATTGGGCCATGGGCAACTTTATGGAGTCAGTTGTTGGTTAAGCGGTTTTACAAAATACCAAAATGTCGAGCCGCCGTTAAGCAGAGAAATAGGACAAACGCCGTTCCCGTACCGATAAAGATATTCCGGTTATAAAAAAAGTAGATAATGAGGCCCCCTGTCATCGCCGCGATCCGGTCAATATCGGGGGTTTCGGCCAGGGTTCCCGAAGGGATCAGCAGAACCCGTGTTATCAGCCCGGCAAGCATGGCGTAGGCGACACAGTTGAACCACTGAAAAACATTGCCTGAAATATCGATCCGGCTGGCAACGGCGACGCCGAGCGCGCGCCACACGAAGGTGCCACCGATACACGCCAGCAGCACCACCCAGGGATCGGATAGGCTCACGCCGGCACCTTCATGGATTTATCGATGATAAAAGCAGCGGTTCCGGCAAGCAGGCCGGTGACCGGCACACTCCAGTCCGGGGTTATCTGATACAAAAGCGGCCCGGCAACCGCACCGACGAGAACCGCGATGATGCAGTTGCGCTGGCGCACCGATGAGAACACGAAAACAAAATAGGCCGGGTTCAGAAAAACCAGACTGACGGTGACATAGAGCGGCAGCAGGCCGGACGCCTCATAGCCAAGGGTCGTACCCAGACCGCCGGCGACAAGGCAGATGATGGATACCCCCAGATAGAACGGCAGGCGGTCTGCGTCGGCCAGGGTCGGGCCACGACGCATGAACACGGTCCAGATGTTGATCGACAGCATCTGCGCCAGCACATAACGCCAGCGGACCGCCGTCGGGTTGCCGCGAAAATGCGGCATCAGGACCACACACATGGGCATGAACCGCATATTGGCCATGGAACTGGCGACAACAATGGCGAACACCGGCAGGCCAACGGCAAACAATTCGACCATGGCGACCTGCCCGGGCAGCCCCCAGATGCCGAACGACGCGCCCAGCGCCACGCCCAGGCTGACACCGGAATCCCGGGCCATGGAGCCAAAGCCGATCATCGATCCCAATACCATCCAGAACGGCATGACCAGCCCGTCGCGAACACCCAGTCGAAAAGCCGCAGATTGTCCGATGATGGCGATGGTCATTGGAAAAGCGCCCGCCTGATCAGGTTAAGTCCGATAAGAAACAGCAAGCTTAACATGACTTTGCGGAACGTGTCCTGATTGATCCAGCCACGAATTCTTTCACCGATAAGAATGCCGATCATGCCCGGCACGCAGGCGGCAATGGAGAGCGGCAGCGTTTGCCCGTTGAGGATGCCGTTGGCCCAAAAGGCCAGCGTCAGCGGCACCGCGCCGGCAAACCAGATCAGCCCGACGGAACGCACCCATTCATCTTTCTTTAAGTGCAGAGACATCAGGAACATCATCAGAGGTGGTCCCCAGATGGTCGAGATTCCACCCAGCAATCCACCGGCAACACCCGCCAGCGGGCCGAGCCAGCGCTCCGTCGCCGGTTTGATGGCACGGGCGCGCGGGCGAAACAGATTGGATGCGGAGAAGATAAGAACTGAAACGCCGAGGATGGCATAGAGAACCTGCGCATCAAGACCGACCAGCAGGCGTGCGCCGATGATCAGGGCCGTGATAAAGCACAATATCGTCGGCCAGAACCGCTTTATCGGGACCAGAATGCTGGTCGACGTCACCGCCTGCCAGAAGTTGGTTACCAGGATGGGGATGACGACAATGGCGATACACAGGGTCGGGGGCAGGAAATTGACCAGAATGGCGATTGAAATGATCGGCAGGCCGATACCGGTGATGCCTTTGGCAATGCCGCCGATAACCAGGGCGCCAAAAGCGATTGCCAGGGTAGAAACCTCAAGACCGAACATGAACCACCCTGAAACTGCACCTTTGAAGACGAACGGTCACAATCTAGCAAAGGCAACGGAGGAAAACAAATCTATAGAGCTATATAGGACTTGAAGAAAAAACACCTGTGTAATACAAAGGGCAGAGTGGAACGCTTAGGGGTTTGAGCCGCTGATGAACCTGTCCGGACTGGCTGAAAAAATGCAGGGTGCCGCTGCGGCCTTGTCGCCGCGGGTGCCCAAATATGTGCTGCTGTCCGACAGTATTGTCGGCGCGGTCGATGCCGGAGACTTAAAGCCCGGCGATCAACTGCCCGGCGAACATGATCTGGCGGCGGCATTGCCGGCCAGTCTGGGGACCATCCAGAAGGCCCTCGGCCGTCTGGTTGAACAGGGCGTGGTCATCCGCCGGCACGGCAGCGGCACTTTTGTAGCCGACCAGTCCGAGCAGTTGCCTGATCTCTGGCATTTCCGGTTTCGCGGCGACGATGGCCATACATTGCTGCCGGTATTCAGCCGGGTTCAGTCGATCAGGGCAACCACCGCCCGCGGCCATTGGTCAGATTTTCTGAGTGCTGCCCGAAGCTTTATCCGCATTGAGCGTGAAATCGACGTGAACGGCGAATTTTACTGTCTGGGGCGCCTGTATCTGGATGCCGAACCCTTTCATGATTTGCTGAAAATGCAGAAATCAGATCTCGATAATATCAATATCCGGGCCCTGCTGCGCCAAGACTTCGGTGTGGCCACGGTTCGCATTGAAGAACAGGTCGGCGCCGAAACCTTTGCCGGTGATGTGTGCAAGGCGCTGGCGCTGGCGGTCGGTACGACCGGGCTGGCGTGTCACATACTGGGATACGGGTTTCGCGATGCGGCGGTCAGTTATCAGATGGTTTACCTGCCGCCGCATGCCCGGCGTCTGGAAATCCGCCCACGCGGCCAGTAGAAACATGAGTGTCGCTAACAGGCCCGGTGTCGGACCGGGCCAGGCGCGGTTTAATAACAGGGAGAAAAGCAGGTGACGGGCAGGGCAATTGATCATATCGTTTTGAGTCACCATGACATGGGCGCTCTGGCCGCAGTCTATGACCGGCTCGGCTTTACCCTGACCCCGCCGGCCCAGCATCCCTTCGGCACCGGCAATCAGCTGGCCCAGCTGGATGGCAATTTTATCGAATTGCTTGCTGTCACCCGGCCCCAGGATATTCCCGCAGCCCTGGCCGGTCATTTCAGTTTTGGCGGTTACAACCAGGATTACCTGAAAGCCGGCGACGGGTTTTCGATGATTGCCCTGAAAAGCCATGGCTGGCAGGCCGATCGGGCGCATTTCGAGGCTGAGGGCCTTGATCTCTCAGCGCCCTTCGAATTCTCACGGCTGGCCCGTCAGCCCGACGGCACCGAAGTCACCGTCGGCTTCAAGCTGACCTTTGCCACCCATCCGGCACTGCCCCGGGCCGTGTTTTTCACCTGTGACCATCAGCACGAACCGCAGCATTTTTATAAACCTCAGTTCCAAACCCATGCCAATAGTGCGGTGGGAATTGCCGAAGTGATGATGGTTTGCGATGACAGTCAGACGTTGCAGCCCTATTTCGAGGCCCTGATTGGCCGCGATGCGGTCACCGCTCTGGATGATGGTCTGGCGGTTCAGGCGGGGCAGGCAATGATTTCCCTGACCAGCCGCAGTGAGTTGTCGGAACGGTTTTTAGGGGCATCCATCGGCTCCGCTGGCGAGCCCCGCTTTATCGGCTATGGGGTTGCCGTGCGTGATATAAACGTCGCCGAGACCGCCATCAGCAAAGGCGGTTTTGCCTACCAGCGGCGCGGTAATTCCCTGTGGCTATGCAGCGCCGACACATCCAATGTGATTATCGAATTTACCCAGACTCAAGGTTCGGAATAAATATGCAAACAGATCAGATCAGCGTTTCTATCTGGCGCGGCGGCGAAGACGGCAAGTATCAGACCTATCGGGTGCCGCGCCTGGAAAGCCAGACCGTGCTTGATGTCGTCACCTATATCCAGCGCGAGCTCGACCCCAGCCTGAGTTACCGGTTTGCCTGCCGGGTCGGCGTCTGCGGTTCCTGCGCCATGACCGTCAACGGCAAGGCGCGGTGGACCTGCCGCACCCATGTGTCGCGGGTCGCAGACGGCGGCGCGATTACCCTGGCGCCGTTGCGCAACCTGCCGGTGGTCAAGGACCTGGTGGTTGATATGGCGGTGTTCTTCGACAAATGGGAAAAGGCCCTGGGCTCCTTTGTCGGCGATCAGACCCGCGATCAGGCCCTGGCCGCCGTATCGCCGGCAGATCCCCGCCGCCGCGAAGCCAGCGCCGGGATTGAGTGTATTGGCTGCGGCATCTGTTACGCGACCTGCGATGTGGTCGACTGGAACAAAGATTATCTGGGACCGGCGGCCATGAACCGGGCCTGGACCCTGATCAACGACGCGCGCGATGTGGCCCGGCTGCCCCGTCTGCAGGCGATTGCCGGCGACAACGGCTGCCTTGGCTGTCACTCCCAGCAGGGTTGTGTCGAACGCTGCCCGAAATCTCTGAACCCGACCGTCGCCATCGCCGGCCTGAAACGGGAATCCATGAAGGCGGCGCTGAAGGGCGAGCTTTCATGAGTTTGCCATCGGCCCGCACCGAAAGCTTTCTGTGGCTGGCCCAGCGGATCAGCGCCATGGTCCTGGCGGTCTGTGTAACGGTTCATATCGCGACCATGATCATCGCCGTTCAGGGCGGGCTCAGTGCCGCCGAAATTATCTCCCGGGTCGGCGGCAGCAGGCTGTGGCTGGGCTTCTATCTGGTCTTTGTTACCGCCGTTGCCATCCACGCGCCGATCGGGCTCAAATCCGTGCTCCGTGAAATGACCGCCCTGCCGATGCGGCGGATCGAGCTGCTGGTCGGCCTGTTCGCGATCGTGATTGCGGCGCTCGGCCTGCGTGCGGCGTTCGGGCTTTATGGTCTGGGGGGGCAGTGATGGCCCGCGTTCACCGCAATCATCCGGCCTACTGGGCCTTTGTCATCCATCGCCTGTCCGGTCTCGGGCTGGCCGCCTTTCTGCCCGTGCATCTCTATGTGCTGGGTCTGGCTTTGAGCGATAGCACAGCCTTTGCCGATTTTATCTCGTGGTCGAATACACCGGCCCTGAAGGCGCTGGAAACCCTGCTGGTGGTTTTTCTGTCGGCCCATCTGAGCGGTGGCCTGCGCCTGCTGGCGCTGGAGTTTCTGGACTGGCGCAACTGGCAGAAAACCCTGGTTGCCCTGAGCGGCGGGTTCAGCCTGTGCATTGGCCTGGTGTTTCTGCTTTATGCCTATTGAACTGGTCATTCCCTTAGGCGCTCTGCTGGCCGCCTTCGTGGTCGCCGCCGCCGGCTTTGGTGATGCGCTGGTGCTCGGCGCCATCTGGTTCCAGGTTATCGATCCCGTCGACGCGGTTCCGCTGATTGTCGCCTGCGGGTTTTCCATGCATGTGCTGCCATTGATCCGTTTGCGCCGGGAGCTGGATTATGGGCAGTTGCCGGTGTTTGCGGTGATGGGCGTGCTCGGCGTGCCGTTGGGGGCCTGGTTGCTGGTTCATATCCAGCCCGGCCCGTTTCGGCTCGCTATCGGCTGGTTCCTGATCCTTTATATTGGTTTTGTGTTTGTCATGCCGCGCGGCCTGAAGGTCAGTGCTGGCGGCAAGGCCGCCGACGGGCTGGTCGGCCTTGCCGGCGGTGTGCTGGGCGGCTTTGCCGGGCTCAGTGGCATTGCGCCGACCCTGTGGGCGGGCCTGCGTGACTGGCCGAAAGCCGGCCAACGCGGAGTCTACCAGCCGTTCTGCCTGATCATGCACGCGGTCACCTTCGCCTGGCTGAGCTGGCAGGGGCTGGTCGATATACAAACCTTTGAGCGCCTGTTATGGGCCCTGCCGGCAATTGCCGTCGGCACCTGGCTCGGGCTCATGCTCTACAAAAAACTCGATGACCGGTTGTTCCGGCAAATGATCCTGGGACTGATTCTGGTTTCCGGGGTTGCCCTGATTGTATAGGACCTGCAAATGACCATTGAATTTGAGCAAAGTCAGACGGATGTGTTGATCCTGGGTGCCGGTGGCGCCGGCCTGTTTGCCGCTCTGCACGCTTCCACCCTGGCGCCCGACGCGCACATCACCATCGCGGTCAAGGGGCTGCTCGGTAAATGTGGCTGCACGCGCATGGTGCAGGGCGGCTTCAACGCCGCCATGGCGGCCGAGGATTCCATTGAACGCCATTTCATGGATACCATCGAGGGCGGCAAATGGCTGAACAATCAGGATCTGGCCTGGACCCTGGTCAATGAAGCGCCACGGCGCATTCGCGAACTGGAAAACGAGCTCGGCTGCTTCTTCGACCGCAACCCGGACGGCAGCCTGCACCAGAAGGCCTTTGCCGGCCAGACCTTCGACCGCACCGTGCACAAAGGTGATCTGACCGGGATCGAGATCATCAACCGGCTGGCCGAACAGGTCTGGAAGCGTGGCATTCACCGGCTCGAGGATCACCGGGCGGTGGAACTGATCAGGTCAAAGGACGGCAGCGGCCTGGCTGGCGTGCTGATGATGGACATGCGCACCGGAAAGTTTCGTCTGGTCCAGGCGAAAGCGGTTCTGCTGGCGACGGGTGGCGGGCCGACCATGTACAAGTATCATACGCCATCGGGCGACAAGTCCTGCGACGGCATGGCCATGGCACTGCGGGCCGGCCTGCCGCTGCGCGATATGGAAATGGTCCAGTTCCATCCGACCGGGCTGATCGCCGGGCCGGGCACCCGGATCACCGGTACCATCATCGAGGAAGGCCTGCGCGGCTACGGCGGGCATTTGCTGGGCGGCGACAAGCAGCGCTTCATGGCTACCTATGATGACCGGGCCGAACGCGCGACCCGCGACATCGTCAGCCGCGCCATGTATTCGGAAATGCGCAAGGGCAACATCGGCCCCAACGGCGGGCTCTATATCACCATGAAACATCTCGATGCGAAGGAAGTGCGGACCCGGTTCAAGGGCATGGTCCAGCGCTGTCACGACTGCGGCTTTGATCTGGTCGCAGGCGACGTGGAAGTTGTGCCGACCGCGCATTACATGATGGGCGGCGTCGAATTTGCCAGCGACTGCCAGACCGAACTGCCCGGCCTGTTTGCCGCCGGCGAAGATACCGGCGGGGTCCATGGCGCCAACCGGCTCGGCGGCAACGGGGTTGCCAATTCGACCGTGTTCGGCGGCATTGCCGGCGATGCCATCGCCCGCTGGCTGCCCGACCACGGGGTGTTTCGCGAACCGGACCTCGACGCCGCCAAAGCCGCCGTCGCCGCCACTCAATACCCGTTCCGCATCGAAGGCGGACACATGCCCGCCATTCGCGAAAAGCTCTACGATGTGATGTGGGAGGATGCCGGAATTCTGCGCGATGCCGGAAGCCTGGCCCGCGCGCGGGCCGCCGTTGATGATCTGCACGGCGAGCTGATGCGCACTGGCATCGCTGACGACAACCGGGCCTATAACCTGAGCTGGCACGACTGGCTCAACCTGGAAAGCCAGATCCTGATCAGCAAGGTGGTTATCGAAGCGGCCCTGGTCAGAGACGATTCCCGCGGTGCGCACTTCCGCGAGGACTTTCCCGAAACCCGCGATCTGGAGACGTCGCGCTACACCAAGGCCACGCTTGCCGATAAAGCCATTTCCATCACCACCGAGCCGGTCATCTTTAACCGCATCAAGCCGGGTGAGACGTTGCTGAGTGATTAGGTCCTGTCATTCTTTAACAGAAGCATAGCCAGCGGTTGCGAATATATTCCTTCCCCCTCGATGGGGGAAGGTCAGGATGGGGGTGATGGTGCAAGACTACGGGAGCCCGAGTTTGGCGAACGCTACCCCCCTCCCTCGCCCTCCCCCACTAGGGGGGAGGGAATTTTAAGTGGCTGTTCCAATCGGGGAGAGCATTTTGGAAATCCCAAAAAACCGAACCTTTAAATTCGGGATTGCGCTAGCCGGGGGTCCTCCCCTAAGGCGCTGGCGGTGCCGTTTCAGCCATGGCCGGGCGTTTGGAAAAGGCTGCGTACCAGGTGGCCAGGTTCGGGCAAGTGGCGCGCCAGTCGAGATCGTTCTGCAGGCGAATATCCATGTAGCCGAGTGTGCATCCCACCGCGAACTGACCCAGATCCGGTTCGGATGAAAACCCGGCGGCCTGGCCGTTCAGGGTGTTCAGTCCGCGGCCGATGCGTTCCAGCTGTTTTTGGATATAGGCCGGAGACTGCTCGCCGGCGTCGCGCCGTCGTTCCATGGCGATGGCAAAAATACTGTCGATGATGCCGTCGGCAAAGGCATGCAGATGTCTGATTTCCCAGACCGCGTCGCCGTGCCCGGTCAGCCGGCCGGCGTCGGCGCCCAGACTGTCCAGATATTCACAGATGAACGGGCTGTCGATGAGCGGCTTGCCATCGTCCCGGATCAATGTGGGGATCCGGTTCAGCGCGTTGGCATCGAGCAGGGCTTTCGGGTTGTCACCGGGGCTCAGGTTGAGAAATTCGACCTGATCCTGCAGGTTTTTTTCGATGACAACAGCCCGGGTTTTGCGGGCATAGGGCGAGGTTGGCGAATAGATGAGCTGCATGTGAAATCCTTTGATGGTCGCATTTTCCAGAAGGATATCTTAGCTAACGCGCCAAAATGAACAAGCGCTTAGATGGGCTCGCTGCTGTCCGGGCAAGCCGCTCCGTTTATGTGTGATTGGCGACAATGGCGGCCAGCGCAGCCGAGGCGACGCGGGCTTCCGGCGGGTCGGCGCGGCTGGTCAGCATGATCGGCACCTGCGCACCCATGACAATTCCGGCGGCCGTGGCACTCATGAAGTAGGCCATCATCTTGAACAGGCCGTTGCCGGTTTCGATATTGGGAACCACCAGAATATCCGCATAACCGGCAACCGGGCTGTCGACGCCTTTCAGGCGGGCGGCGGCTGGCGAGATCGCGTTATCGAAGGCAAAGGGGCCATCAATGGTGGCCCCGGTAACCTCGCCATTATTGGCGCGGCGCACGACCTCGGCGGCATCGGTGCTCGACGGCATGGCGTCAATCAGCGATTCCGTGCCCGACAGCAAAGCGACTTTCGGGTTTGTGTTGCCGAGCGCATGGGCCAGGTCAACGGCGTTCTGGGTGATGTGCAGTTTGGCGTCGGTATGGGGGTGGATGTTGACCGCGCCATCGGTGATCATCAGCACCCGCTCGCGGCCGGGCACCGTCATATGGAAGATATGGCTGAGCCGGCGGCTGGTGCGCAGCCCGCTGGCACGGTTGACCACCGCCGCCATCAGGGCATCGGTATGAACCTGCCCTTTCATCAGCGCCGCCACTTCATGGCCCCGGGCCAGGGCCACGGCAGCGGCGGGGGCCTTGGCATCGCCGGGCGCATGAACAATCCGGTAGCCGGAAATATCCCACCCCATGCTGGCTGCGAGGGCCAGAACGCTGCTTTGGTCGCCAACAAAAACCGGCTCGATCAGGCCCAGGCTGACGGCCTGGCGGGCGCTTTCCATGGCTACCGGGTGGTCGGCCCCGGCGACCGCTGTGCGGACCGGCGGTTTGCCTTTGCATTTACGCAACAGGTAAGGCGGCACTTCATAGGGTTTTTCACTTAACACGCGGCTAATCTCAATTGTAATAAAAAAAGGGCTGGAGGACAGTGTCCCCCAGCCCACCGTTTAGGGAAACGATTTATTATGCGCCTTTCTGGGGCCGCATGTCCTTGGGATCGATGCCGGCGACGGCAACCGGTGCCTTCATGGCATCGCGGCGGAACGGCTCGCCCAGTTCCTGGTTGAGAATGACCTCGATAAATGTGGTCACTCCGTCATCCTGGGCCTTGCAGGCGGTCTGCAGGGCTTCGGTCAGTTGTTCCTGGGTGGTTACCGTGACCCCCTTCAGGCCGCAGCCTTCCGCGACCTTGGCATAACTCAGGTGCGGGTCGAGCTCGGTGCCGACGAAATTGTCCGCATACCAGAGGATCGAGTTGCGCTTTTCCGCACCCCACTGGTAGTTACGGAAAATCACCATGGTGATGGCCGGCCATTCGTCGCGGCCGATGGAAGACATTTCGTTCATGGAAATGCCGAACGCCCCATCCCCGGCAAATCCAACAACCGGGGTGTCGGGGCAGCCGATTTTAGCGCCGATGATCGACGGAAAGCCGTAGCCGCAGGGGCCAAACAGGCCCGGCGCCAGATACTTGCGGCCCTGCTCAAAGGTCGGGTAGGCGTTGCCGATGGCGCAGTTGTTGCCAATGTCGCTGGAAATGATGGCATCTTTCGGCAGGCCGGCCTGGATCGCCCGCCAGGCCTTGCGTGGCGACATGCGCTCGGCGTCGCGGACCCGGGCATCGGCGTTCCAGGTGGTGCCGGGATCGTCGTCTTCGTGGTCCATGCTCGACAGTTCCTGCAGCCAGGCCGATTTGGTCTGGTGGATGGTTGCCTTGCGCGCGGCGCGGTTGGCGTCACCGGCGGTGGGCGACAGTTGAGCCAGCAATTGTTGGGCCACCAGTTTGGCGTCGCCACAGATGCCGACGGTGACTTTTTTGGTCAGGCCGATGCGGTCGGAATTCATGTCGACCTGAATGATGGCGGCGTCCTGGGGCCAGTAATCGATGCCGTAGCCGGGCAGGGTGGAGAACGGGTTGAGCCGGGTGCCCAGGGCCAGAACCACGTCGGCCTGCTTGATCAGCTCCATGCCGGCTTTCGAGCCGTTATAGCCGAGCGGCCCGGCGGCCAGCGGGTGCGAGCCCGGAAAACTGTCGTTGTGCTGGTAGCCGCTGCAGACCGCCGCATCCAGCCGTTCGGCCAGCGCTACGCAGTCGGGGATGGCGCCGCCAATGACCACGCCGGCGCCGGACAGAATGACCGGGAACTTGGCATTGGACAGCAGTTCAGCCGCCTTGGCGATGGCATCAGCGCCACCGGCCGGGCGCTCGAGGCGAACGATTTGCGGCAATTCGATATCGATAACCTGGGTCCAGAAATCGCGCGGCACGTTGATCTGCGCCGGAGCCGAGCCGCGGATCGCTTTTTCGATAACCCGGTTGAGCACTTCGGCCATCCGCGACGGGTCGCGGACTTCTTCCTGATAGCAGACCATGTCGCGGAACAAAGCCATTTGCTCGACTTCCTGGAAACCGCCCTGACCGATGGTCTTGTTGGCGGCCTGCGGGGTGACCAGCAGCATCGGCGTGTGGTTCCAGTAGGCGGTCTTGACCGGGGTTACGAAGCCGGTGACGCCGGGACCGTTCTGGGCAATGGCCATGGCCATTTTGCCGGTTGCCCGGGTGTAGCCGTCACAGATCAGGCCGCCGTT
>JABMNT010000237.1 GCA_013203595.1 Rhodospirillales bacterium | reverse complement strand
AGCCGTTAAAACGGATTAATTTGGCTATTCGCTGAGTTATGCAAGTGGCTCGCCATATTTACGCTTTTCCTTCGGCACGAACACCTCGATGCGGTAATCAAAGCCGAACAGACGCAGGCAGCGCTTGCGGTCACGGATCAGCGGATCAAAGGGCGACAATACGCGCAGCCGCTTCGGTGGATCAACCAATCGGGCAAGTTCATCGGAGATGCCCGTAAAGGCCACGGCCTTGGTGGCCTGACCACCTGTGGCCGGCTCCACCCAGATATCCACCAGATCAGCCGCCGCCCGCCTGTCGCGGACCCAGGCGGCCGCTTCCTTGGGCGTGATCAGGGCCCAGAAGGCGGCGATTTCGCCTGACGTGGCCATACCCAGCCGGCGCAATGCCGAGCGGCAGGCCCAGTCGATGAACCGGCTCTCGCTGACCTCCGCTGTGCGATGATGGGCGGGAATGACGTTTTCGCTGAGATCATAGATTTTCTGAAACCCGTCCCGGCCGGCGATCGCCAGGGTGCCGGTGTGCCAGTGGAACTCGAGGGCGGTTTTTTCCGGGTGCCAGTCCCACCAGCCGTCGCCCTTTTTTACCCGGCTCGACTTGATATCGCGGGTCCGGGTCGGTCCCTGTTCGCTGACTTTGTCGAGAATGCCTTCCAGCGCCTGTTCAAACCCGGCCCCACGCCATTTGCGCCAGCGTTCCAATAAATGCCTCTGCTGGCGGGCAAACCGATGGCGCCAGTACGGGTAGAACTCCGTCGGGATCACCGCCGCATCATGGGTCCAATGCTCGAACAGGGAACGCTCGCTCTCCAGCAGGTGCTTGAGCTGGTGTGGCCGATAGCTTTGGTTGCGGGCAAACAGGATCATGTCATGGGCGCGGGCCACCGTGTTGATACTGTCGATCTGGACGAAACCAAGTGTCCGGATCAAGGCCAGCAATCCGTCAGGAGACAGTTTCCCCACAGGTGCAGCACCAAGGCCCTGGCAGGCGATAAAATAGTTGCGGGCCTCGACATTGCTGACAACAAGCGGCGATGTCATATCAGTCTCCCTGCCCGATGCGCGACCGCCCGGGCTGTGCTTTCGGTGGCTGCCATGCCTGCTCTATCCTAGGCATTGAGCGCCACCGTCTCAATGGCGGCAACTTCCGCTTCCGACAGCCTGAAATCATGGGCCAGCAGATCATGGGCCATATGTTCCCGGCTTGAGGTGCCGGTCAGCGGAATCATCCGCGCATCCATGGCGAACCGGAAAATGGTCTGGCTGATGGACATGCCATGGCTTTTACCGATGTCCAGTATTTTCGGATGACGCAGGTATTTCTGGTTGGCGGTGAGCAGGGAAAAGCCCTGATAGACAATGTCGTGGGCGAGGCAGTATTGCCGTATCTCCCTGTCCCAGCCGGTACTGGCGTAGCAGCGGTTCTGCACGAACCGGGGTTTCACGCTTGCCTTGTCGCACAGCAGTTTCAGCTGCGGCAAAGCGACATTGCTGATCCCTAAAAACCGGACCCGGCCGCTGCCATGAACCGCTTCCATGCCGCGCCAGGCGGCCCAGTCATTATCGAGCAGCCCGTTTCTGGACGAGGGCCCGTGCAGGATCAGGGAATCCAGATAATCCGTCTGCAGGTGCTCGAGGGAGCTGCGAAAGGACTGCCATACCTGATCGGAAATCGGCAGTTTGGGATCATAAGGCAGGCGGTGATCCTGGCCCCGCTGGAACGTATATTTGGTTTGGATAAACAGCTGCTCGCGGCGCACCACCTTTGCCGCAACGGCGGCGGCGATGCCACGGCCGACCGCCTGTTCAACGTAATGTTTGCGCTGGTTAGCGGTATCGATGCCCCGGAAGCCCTGACCCAGGGCCTGTTCAACCAGACTTTGGGTTTTCTCTTCTTTCCAGGCGGTACCGTACAGAAACTCAGGAACCGCCTGGTCTCCGATCGGTTTCTGCTGGCCCGCCATTTGTGTTCCTTTTCGTACCTGCCGGCCCCGTCAGCGAAGCCTGCCGTCTATGCAAGTCAGCCATTGATTAGGCGTAAGACCGCTGGACCTGGACCCGGACATTCATGCTCTCAATCCCGCCGCCTTCGCGCACGCCGCGGACCGGGCTGGCATCGCCAAAATCATGGGCGATGGCCAGGCGCACATAGGCATCCGTTGCCGACTGCTGATTTGACGGATCGAAACTGACCCAGCCGAGGCCGTCAATAAAACATTCCGCCCAGGCATGGCTGGCCAGGTCGCCGGTGCCAGCCAGCAGGTAGCCGCTGACGTAGCGGGCCGGAACCCGCAACGTCCGGGCACCGGCAATGAACAGATGGGCATGGTCCTGACAGACCCCCTTGCCTGCCGCCAGGGCATGATTGGCATCGGTCTCCACATTGGTAAACCCCGCCTGATAGGTGACAGCTTCGCCAATGCCGGCCATCAGGGCATGCATGGCGGCCAGGGTTCCGGCATCGTTCTGAACTTCCTGATAAGGTGCCGCAAACTGCCTGATCGCGTCGGTCATCTTGGTGAAAAGGGTATCGCTCAAAAATATCAGCGGCGGCAGTCCGTCGTTGGCCGGCAGAATCCCCAGAGTATCGAAGGTTTCGACCTCGCCTTTGACCAGAACCGTGACTTCCTTGTGCCGGCTCTCCTGCACGCAGACATGGGCCACATTATCAAAGCCATCGGACCAGCGGGTCAGCTGGCTTGCCGACGAGACATTCCACGACAGGATTCGCTGGCACGGGTCCTCGCGCGGCGTTACCCGCAAATACTGGATCGAGTAATTGGCCTCTCCGGCAAAACCATATCGTGTTTCGTGTTCAATAGTGAGTTTCATCGGACCATCATAAAATCAATTTGAATTTGCGAGCTCAGGTGATTGGCGCTGGTTCTAAAATTCGTCAAATACCTGTCCAGACCGGAGCGGAAGATTTTATCAACCTGCCCGGTGATCAGCATGGCGCGTTGGACATCGGCCAACTGGGCGCTTTCCGTATTGCGCCGTACCCGGTTGAGAATTTCAAAAATCTCGTCGATGCAACTGCGCAGGGACCGCGGCATATCCGGCTTCAGGATCATCAACTCGGCAACTTTCCGGGGTTCCGGCGCACCCCGGTAGATTTCCCGGTAGGTCTTATAGGCGTTCACCGAGCGCAGCAATGTGCCCCACTGATAGAAATCGACAGCATTTTCCTGGCGCGATGCGGGACCCTGGAAACTGTCGACTTTCGCCAGCATCAGCTGCGCGGTGTTTTCAGCACGCTCGATAAAGCTGCCCAGACGCCAGAAATCATAAGCTTCGCCGCGCCGCATGGTACCATGGACGATGCCCCGGAACAGATGGCTGCGTTCCTTGATCCACTCAAAAAACTCGTACTGGCCCATGTCCTTGATATCGGCGTAAGTCATGGCTCTGATTTCAAGCCAGGTCTGGTTGATGCTTTCCCAAAGCTCGGCCGTCAGCACATGGCGGGTGGCACGGACGTTTTCACGGGCGGCGCGAATGGACGCGGCAATACTGATCGGGTTTTCCAGATCAAGCGCCAGATAGGTGATAACCGCCGCCGGCGCGAAGGTCTTATGGGTATCCAGAAATTTTTGTTTTTCAGCGTCGGTGATGAACAGGCTTTCCCAGCTGTGACTTGTGCCTACGTCATCACGTGGCAACAGTGACATGCGGTAAGTGCCGCCCAGCAGGCGCGCCGTGTTTTCGGCCCGTTCCAGATAGCGGGCCATCCAATAGAGGTTTCCTGCGGTCCTGCCCAGCATCGTCTACGCCCTCAATACCCAGGTGTCTTTGGTGCCGCCACCCTGCGAGGAATTGACCACCAGGGAACCCTCGGTCAGCGCCACCCGGCTCAATCCACCGGGCATCACCCGGGTTTGTTTGCCCGACAGCACGTAGGGCCGCAAATCCACATGACGCGGCGCAACCCCGCTGTCCACATAGGTCGGGCAGGTCGACAGCGCCAGAGTCGGCTGGGCGATGTAATTTCCCGGTGCGGCGATGATCCGCTTTCGAAAATCCTCAATCTGCTGTTTTGTACTCGACGGCCCCACCAGCATGCCATAGCCACCGGAGCCATGGACTTCCTTGACCACCAGTTCCGCCAGATTATCCAGGGTGTACTTCAGATCATCGGCATTGCGCAGCATATAGGTCGGCACATTGTTGAGGATCGGTTCTTCACCCAGATAGAAACGAATCATTTCCGGCACATAGACATAGGTCGCCTTGTCGTCGGCAACCCCGGTACCGATGGCATTGGTCAGGGTCACCCAGCCATTGCGCACCGCCGCCAGCATGCCGGGCACGCCCAAAGTCGAGGCCGGGTTGAAGGCCAGCGGATCAATGAAATCATCATCGATGCGCCGGTAGATCACATGGACCCGCTGCGGGCCTTCCGTTGTCCGCATGAAAACGCCATTTTCACCGACGAACAGGTCCTGGCCCTCGACCAGTTCGATGCCCATTTCCATGGCCAGAAAGGCATGTTCAAAATAGGCGGAATTATGCACCCCCGGCGTCATCAGGACCACCGTCGGATCATCAACCCCGACCGGGGCGACGGCCTGCAGGTTGGCCAGCAGATGATCGGTATAACGATCAACCGGGGCGATGGCATGGTTGGCGAACAGTTCCGGAAACAGCCGCATCATCGATTGGCGGTTTTCCAGCATATAGGAAACCCCCGACGGGGTCCGGGCATTGTCTTCGAGAACGTAAAAATCCTTTTCCCCGACCCGGACCAGATCAACCCCGGCAATATGGGCATAAATCTTATTAGGCAGATCGACACCCAGCATCTGCGGCTGAAATGCGACGTTTGTTAATGCCAGTTCGGCGGGAATAATGCCCGCATGGATAATGTCCTGGCCATGATAGATGTCGTGCAGAAAGGCATTGATTGCATCGACCCGCTGGATACAGCCTTTCTCCAGATGGCTCCATTCATCGGCAGCAAGGATTCGCGGGATGATATCGAACGGGATCATCCGTTCGGTGCCCTCCTCCTGTCCATAGACGGTGAAGGTAATGCCTAAGCGGCGGAACAGGATATCGGCCTGCTCGTGTTTGCGTTGCAAAAGATGGGGCGGTGCCGAATGCAGCCAGTCGGCATATTTGGCATAAGCCTTGCGGACCCCGCCACCGGCCAGATGCATTTCGTCAAAGGGTGTCGCTTTGCCGCCGCGCTTCGGCTTTGTTGCCGCCATTTTTACCCCAGGCTCAATCGTTCCACTTGCCAACAGTATGCAGAGCCTTAATCCTCACGACAAACAAAATGCGACTAATTATTGTAACATTGGTGCCACAACATTTGCGTCGGGCTGTGATTGATAAACTCAAAATAAACCGCCGTCGACGCATTGGTGACGGTGCCTTCAATATCGACCTGCAGTTCACCATCCAGATCAATCACCCTGGCCTGGCGGGCCGCCCAGCCTATGGCTTTGATCTTTGACAATTTGAGAGCAAAGGTGACAGCATGTCCCGACAGCGTGCATTTCACGTCAATATATCCGCCATGGTCAGCCTGCCAAAAGGGAAACCGCGCCGACTTTTCGGGCAATATCTCATGGGGATGAGAATCTTCGGTTTGCATATCTATTTGCAGCAGCGCCGGGGTTGGTGCAGATTGGCAGCCAAGTAAAAACACAACCGGCAAAAAAGCACCGATTTGATAGCGGGTAACCATTGTCTTTTCAGGGAACTTTGCCAAAATCCTGATCCACTGTATTGACCACCACTCATGAAAGTAACCATCTATGACCGACAAGAAAACAGGAATGCGCAAAGGCCTGACCCGCTATGGCGACGAAGGGTTTTCGCTTTACCTGCGCAAGGCCTTTATCAAGGGAATGGGCTATACGGACGATGCCCTGGACCGGCCGATTGTCGGCATCACCAATACATATTCCGCCTATAATGCCTGCCATGGCACCGTGCCGCAGCTGATTGAGGCGATCAAGCGCGGCGTCATGCTGGCTGGCGGCCTGCCGGTCGAGTTCCCGACCATCACCATCCACGAATCCTTCGCCTTCCCGACCAGCATGTACATGCGCAATCTGATGGCCATCGATACCGAAGAAATGGTCCGGGCCCAGCCCATGGACAGCGTGGTTCTGATTGGCGGTTGCGACAAGACCGTGCCAGCCCTGCTGATGGGTGCGGCGTCGGCCGGAATTCCGGCCATTCTGGAAGTCACCGGCCCCATGCTGCCGGGCTCACACAAGGGCGAACGCCTGGGCGCCTGCACAGATTGCCGGCGGTTCTGGGGCAAATACCGGGCCGGGGAAATCGATGAGGAGGAAATCGCCCAGATTACCGACCAACTGGTGCCGTCAGCCGGAACCTGCGGAGTGATGGGCACAGCCAGCACCATGGCGATCCTCGGCGAAGCGCTGGGCATGATGCTGCCGGGCGGTGCCTGTATTCCAGCCGTCCTCGCCGACCGCTTTCGCCATGCTGAACAAACCGGCGCACAGGCCGTACAGATGGCTAAGGACGGCTCGCCGACACCCGATCAGATCATGACCGCCGACAGCTTTCGCAACGCCCTGACGGTGCTGCAGGCGATCGGCGGCTCGACCAACGCCATTGTCCATCTGGCGGCCATGGCCGGACGGCTGGGGCTGGATATCGATCTCGATGAATTTGACCAAATCGGCCGCCAGACCCAGGTTCTGGTCGATCTCAAACCATCCGGCGAAAACTATATGGATGACATGCACAAGGCCGGCGGCACCGGGCCTTTGCTGCGCGAACTGGGCGACTCGCTGATCCGCTCGGCGATGACCGTGAACGGCAAGACGCTGGGTGAAAACATCGACGCCCTGCCTGCCGCCTTCGACCAGTCGATCATCCGCACGCGGAACAACCCGATCGCCAAGAGCGGCGGCATGGCCGTGCTGAAGGGAAACCTGGCGCCGGACCGCTGCGTCATCAAGCATGTGGCGGCATCGCCGGAACTGCTCAATCACACCGGCCGGGCCGTGGTCTTCAAAAACATGGAAGATCTGGTCAACCGCATTGATGATCCGGATCTGGATGTGGACAAGGACTGTGTGCTGGTGATGCAGAATGCCGGCCCGAAAGGCGCTCCCGGTATGCCGGAAAGCGGGTATCTGCCGATCCCCAAAAAACTCGCCGCCGCCGGGGTCAAGGACATGGTCCGCATTTCCGATGCCCGCATGAGCGGCACCGCCTTTGGCACCATCATCCTGCACGTCGCCCCCGAATCGGCCATTGGCGGCCCGCTGGCGCTGGTCGAGGATGGCGATCTGATCAAACTGGACGTTGAGAACCGGCGCCTTGATCTGCTGGTCAGCGACGAGGAACTGGCCGCCCGGCGCGCCCGCTGGACGCCACCGCCACCGCATCCCGGATCCGAACGGGGCTATTCAAAGCTCTATCAGGATACGGTTACCCAGGCCCCTCTGGGCTGTGATTTTGATTTCTTGAGAGCGAGGAAATAGAAAATGAGTCTCCTGTCCCTTGGCGCCAACGACGGCCTTTATTACGAACTTAACGAACCGACCCGCGATGACGGCAAAACCTTTGTATTTGTCAACGCCATCACCGGTGATGCATCGATGTGGGAAACCACCATCGCACCGATGCTGCGCGCTTCCGGGCACGGCACCCTGGCCTATAATTTTCGCGGTCAGGCCAACAGCCCCTTTTCACCCGGCCTCGATCTGACAGAAGCCGTGATCGTCGATGATCTGGTGCGTTTGCTCGATGAACTGAAACCCAGAAACGTGGTTCTGGTCGGCCTGTCCATCGGCAGCCTGTACGCGGTCAAGGCCCTGTTCAAAGGGGTTAAGGCGGACGGCCTGGTCATGCTGAACATGCTGCGCCGCATCGGCACCCGCATCCAGTGGATGAACGATATTGTGCCGCAACTGATGGCCGCCGGTGGCCCGACCCTGATGCGGGATGCCTATACCCATCTGATCACCGGCCCGGCCTTTGCCGAAAAAATGCGGGACGCGGTGTTCGGCGCCGCCCCCGCCTACGCCCCCATGGACCCAGATAGCGGGCCCATGAACCTGGTCACCCACATGGGCAAAGCCGACTGGGATGTGGCCTATGAAGATATTCAGGTGCCCTGTCTGGTGATCAGCGGTCTGCACGACCGGGTGTTCTATGACGCGGCGGTGTTCAATGAGCTTTACGCCCGCATCCCCAACCCGACCCGGCTCGACATGGATCATGTCGGGCATATGATCCCCGTCGAAGACCCGGATGGGCTGGCCAAAGCGATCCTGGATTTTGTCTAAGTGACGCAACCGGACAGCAAAGTCGCCATCGTTACCGGCGCGGCCCGCGGTATCGGCTTTGCCACGGCCAGAAAGTTCCTGACCGAAGGCTGGCGGGTCTGTCTGCTCGATATCGACGGCGAAAGCCAGGCGGTCGCCCGTGACAGCCTGGCCAGGCCCGCAACCACCATTGCCGTTACCTGCGATGTCGCTGAGCCGGATCAGGTTGACGCCGCCATAACCAGCACCATGGAAGCCTTTGGCCGCATAGATGCGCTGGTCAACAACGCCGGCATTGCCGTGTTCAAGCCGATCCTGGAAACCAGTTTCGCGGAATGGTCACGGGTGCTGGCAGTCAACCTGACCGGTGCCTTTCTGTGCACCAACGCCTGCGCGCCGTTTATGCTGGCCGGTGGTGGCGGCAGTGTCGTCAACATCACCTCGATCTCCGGGACCCGGGCCTCAACCCTGCGCGTCGCCTACGGCACCAGCAAGGCCGCCCTCATGCATCTGACCAAACAACAGGCGGCGGAACTGGGCAACCGGGGCATCCGGGTCAATGCAGTGTCGCCCGGCCCGGTCGATACGGCCATGGCCAAACAGGTCCATACTCCGGATATCCGCGCCGATTACCACGACGCTATCCCGCTCAACCGCTATGGCTCGGAAGAAGAACTGGCGGAAGCGGTGTTTTTTCTATGCAGCGACAAGGCCAGCTATATCAACGGCCAGATTCTCAACGTCGATGGCGGCTTCGCCGCCACCGGCATCGGCCTGCCCAGCCTGCGCAATGGGGTTTTACCCATAGAGTAAGGATTGAACGGTACTCTCAGTTTACAGACGCTCACGCAATCCCGGCTACCCGGCCAGCCGCTTCAGCACCGCATCGGTTTCGCGTATCAGCGTTGCAATCAAGTCTGCCGCTGGCATCTCGCGGCTCATGGCACCCGCCTGTCCGGACCACAACGATATATAATCAGGCGTGCCGTGTTTTGCGCTGGCGGCGCGCAGCGGGCCGGTCAGGGAATTAGGAATCGGGAATGCCGGGAACTGATCTTCCCGCCCCTGCATCTCGCGAATAAAGCGGTTTTCAATGCCACGGGCCGGGCGACCGGAGAAGCCGCTTGTGACCCGGGTGCCGTCGTCGCTGGCATTGGCTAGGGCATCGCGGTAAACGGCGTGGGTTGCCGATTCCGGGCACCGCAGAAACGCCGTACCGATCTGCACACCCTGAGCGCCCAGCGCCAGCGCCGCGGCAATGCCGCGTCCATCGGCAATCCCGCCCGCCGCAATGACCGGCACATTGATGGCGTCAACGATTTGTGGCACCAAAGCCATGGTGCCGACCTGGCCGCGCTCATAGGGTTCGGCGAACGTACCGCGATGGCCACCGGCTTCGAAACCCTGGGCGATCACCGCATCAATACCTCTGGCTTCCAGCACTTTTGCCTCGGCCACATTGGTCGCCGAACACAGCAGGACAGCCCCGTAACTCCTGAGCGCCTGTAAGGCTTCATCGTCGGGCAGTCCGAAATGAAAACTGACGACGGACGGCCGTTCGCTTAACAAAACCTGTAAGTGAGCATCACCGAAGCTCGGAAACGGCACGCGCGCTTCCGGCACGCTTTCGAGACCAACGGCTTCATACATCGGCGCCAGCAATTGGCGCATGGCCTGATCTTTGGCCGGATCAAGTGGTGGTTCCTCATGGACAAAAAAATTGATGTTGTAGGAGCCATTGGTGCGGGCGCGAACCGCCTGACAGTCCAGGCGGAGTTGTTCGGGTGTCATCGTCGCAGCCCCTAACGATCCCAGCCCGCCGGCGTTGGTCGACGCCGCCGCCAGTTCCGGTGTTGTCGATCCGGCCATGGGCGCCTGGATCAGCGGGTACTGGGTACCCAGACGTTTAGCCAGCCCATTGTTTTCCCACATTGCATTCTCCTTAACAGTGACCACCCGACGAACCACCTGTCGTCGATCTGACGACCTGACGATTTAACGATCCACCGATATCCCGTTTCATTAAAACCGGAGCGTAATGCCAGGGCAGCCGTTCATCAATAGGATTGACCTGAATAGCCCCCGGATTGGTAAATACCTTTTCCCTATTCCCGAAGTTTCACAATTATTGACCAGAGACATACAGATAGCGGACGGGATTCTGAGGCTTACGGATCGGCGAAAGGTGACCCAACGGAGCCATATCCACGGCGGTTGATCGCGAGGCGTTGTCCGCGCCTTTTGGGTGGATGACCGACGCCCTTACCAGAATTACTACCATAAAATTAATCGTATTGATCATCTGCTACCCTGGCATTACGCTAAGGCCTGAGCGTAATGTGATATTGTCAGGCGATTACCGTCTCTGTACATCTATTGTATTAAGTTTAGGAAGTTTAGGTATGGTAATAGACAATATCAATTTCAGTATTAAACCAATTATTATTTTATTAGTTTCCATTATAACCCTAATAATTCCAAATACCGGTCACACAGATACTTCAACTGGTAACAGCGCAGAATTTGATAAAATATGCTTTCTCGCTAGCCAGAAACCTGCCGTCAGAATTTTGAATTGTGATCTGTTACTCAAGTCTGGGAGTGTTTCCGGGGGAAAATTAGGGGCTGTTTATTATACAATAGGAAATCTTTATTTTCGTCAGAATCAACTAAATCAAGCTGTTCGCGTATATTCCGCAGCAATAGATAATTCTCCCGATCAGATATGGCCTTATATGGCGCGAGGCGTAGTTTTACTTAGGCAAGAGAAATTTACGGATGCCATTGAAGATTTCTCAGACGTAATTCGAATAGATGAAAAATTTCAAGTGGCATTCAAAAATAGAGGATTTGCCTATACCGAGTTGGGTGAATTTGGATTGGCGATCAAAGATCTTGCAAACGCCGTGAAGTTGGATCCTAGGGACCCCGATTCACATGTATATTTGGGTATTGCCTATCGGGGTATCAGTAATCCGGAAATGGCATTAAAATCTTTCAGTACTGCTATTGCACTGATTCCAAATTTTGGACTAAGTCCTCAATTGATTTCAGCACTTCTACAGCGAGGAGATCTTTTTAGGCAATCGGACAGGTTTGAGCTCGCACTCAAAGATTTTACGCAAATTCTGGTTGCGGACCCTTCAAACACCAACGCTTTATACAGGCGGGCGAACGCATATGAAGCCAATGATCAGATAGATGAGGCGACAAGCGACCTAACACAATTAGTGCAACTTGATCCTCGGTTTGCCAATGCACTTATTGCTCTTGGGCGCTTGCATTTTAATCGTGATGAGAATGATTTAGCCATTCAATATTATACACAAGCAATAGAACTATTCCCTGGCGATGCCGAACCCTATTATTTGCGAGGGATGGCGAAGGGTTCTGAGAATCAATTTGTATCAGCCTATTCTGACTACAAACAAGCTTCAGAAATGGAACCCAACAATAAAAATTATAAAGAATCCATGGATAATCTTCAGATCTTCAAAGACAACGAGGACTCTGCCACGCTTAGGGTATTTAAAGTAATTTGGAGGATGTTTGGAGATTGACGTACTCCCCAATTTGTCCTGATTCATAAGCAGAATCTGTTCTCGTCCTATTTGGACCGGGTTGCAAATTCATTCGATGTAAGCCCGTCGAGACTCGAAAGAAGTAGTATGAGCTAAAACCATCATAATCTGAAAACCAATGGCACCTTCTGGCCCTTCGCCGACCCAACATCACCCCGCCCACAATAGCCGTTACCAATACACAACCCGGACGTTTGCTTCTCTGATCTAACTTTAAGGGTGGCCCACACACAGGCCCGCCTGACGACAGGACAAAAAAAATCGGAGCCCACACGCCGGTAGACTCCGATTTTCATTTCGTATTTGGCGCTATTCAGGCCTTGGCGCGATTTTTCGCCAGCCAGACTTCGACGGCGGCCACCGTTTCATCAACCGTGTCGTTTTGCATGCCCTTTTGCGCGGCAATGGTTTTGACCACACAATCGGCGCGCTCGATATTGGGCACACCATTGAGCAGGGCGCGCGCGGCGGAAGACGGTTTGGTCAGGCCGAGCGCTGCATTGGCATATTTCTCGAACGGCACCTGATCAGCCGGGTCCGCCCCAATGGCCCGGCAGACTTCGCCGACCCAGTTGTAGACGGCTTTCGACTGCTCAAGATCACTATGCACGGCATCCTTGATCGAGCGCATGTCGTCGGCCTGCACGCAGCGGTAATTGCCGGCCAGCAGCATGGTCCATTTGGCCAGCGGCACAAAGATGGAATCGTATACCTTGAGCTTCACCGGCAGCTCGATTTCGCCATCACCGGCATCAAAGCGGATCGCTTCGATGTCGGCCTGCAGATCGCGCAGGATTTTGGTATGCTCGGGTTTTTCAAAGGCGGCCGCCTTGAAATTCGTCGGCAGCGAGACCTGCAAAACATTGAGGTCTTCTTCCGGCGGGCGGAAGGCCTGGGCATCGGGGCTGCACAGCGTGAACAGGGCCGGATCAATGCTGTCCCACACCGTATGATCGGTGAAACATTTTTTCAGATCTTCATAATCCAGGCCGGGGATGCGCTTGAGATAGGGCAGCGGCGGCATGTTCATGATCGACATGATCGGAACCCCGGATTTGCCGACCGCATCGAGAAGCTCGCGCACACCGGGCGAGCGGTACTGCGGCTCCTGCATGGCCAAGGCAATCAGGTCATAGTCAGACGGGTTCACATCGCCAGGCCCGGCGGCGGTCAATTTGCCGGGTGCTTTGCGAGAATCCAGATGCACCAGACCTTCACGGCCACGGACCGGCATGCGCACATGGGCACCTTTGCTGTTAAACAGTTCAACTTCTGCCGGTAAACACACCAGGTTCACGTTGTGACCGGCAAAAGCCAGTTTGGTACCGAGTAGGGAGCCATAAGACGCCCCCATGATCAGAATATTATATGCCATCTATCGTCTGTCCTTATCTTGTCAATTAGTTACGAAATCATCCACCGAGGAACAGGCGGCCCACGTCGGGGTTTTCCAGCAGTTCATCCCCCGGTCCGACAATTGCCAGTTCACCGGAAACCAGAACATAACCGATATCGGCAAATTCCAGTCCTTTTTTTGCGTTTTGCTCGACCATCAGAATGGTCTTGCCTTCGTTGTTCTGCAGATCATCCAGAATCTCGAAAACCATATCAATGAAGCGCGGCTCGAGGCCGATGGAAGGCTCATCCACCAGCAACACATCGGGCTCCATCACCAGGGCTCTGGAAATTTCCAGCAACCGGCGCTCGCCGCCCGATAGCACACCGGCGGCATGAGTCCGCCGCGCCGCCAGACGGTCATACTTCTGGAAAATCTTCTCGGCCGCCTCCTTGGCGTCATCCGGGTTCTCTTTCAGATAGCCACCCATCCATAAATTTTCCTCAACGGTCATGCCGGGGAAAACCGACTTGTCCTGCAGGATATAGGCAATGCCCGCACGTTTCAGCTTGTCGGACGAGCTCAGATGGGTGACATCCTGCTTTTTTTCGCCGTCGCCGACCATGATACTGCCGGAAAAAATATTGGTGAAGCCGAAAATCGAATGCAGAATGGTCGACTTGCCAGCCCCGTTGGGGCCAATCAGACAGAGCGACTGGCCTTTTGCCACCTGCAGGTTCAAATCGTGCAGGATTTCCATTTTGCCATAACCGGCATTGAGGTTATCGATCTGAATGAACGGATCATTATTGGCCAGTTCCTGAATCCGCGAAAGCGGAATGCTCTCGGACATGGCCTTGGCCTGTTTGTTGACGTCTTCAACGGATATCACCGTGTCGACATCGCCCGTATGGTAACCCGAAGCGCGGACTTTCTTGTCTCCGGGGTTTTCTGTCTGTTCTTCTGACATTTACATCAACTCCCTAATGCGCACCAAGATACGCGTCAATGACACGCTGGTCGCTTTGAATGTCTTCCGGCACGCCATGGGCCAGCATTTCGCCATGGGCCAGACAATAAACGTTGTCGGCCAGGTTCATGACCACGCGCATATTATGCTCGATCACGAACAGGGTAATGCCGAAGTCCGTGTTGGCCCGCTGCAGGCGATCAATCAGACCATTGATCAGCGTCGGGTTAATTCCGGCGGTCGGTTCATCCAGCAAAAGCACTTTCGGCTCGTTCATCAGGGCCATGGCAAACTCCAGCAGCTTCTGCTGGCCGAACGACAAATCCCCCGACAGCAGTTTACGCTTCTGGTACAAGCCCACATATTCAAGCAGATGCTCGGCCTTGTCGGTCAGTTCCTTGTCGTAGGGGGCGAACATATCCATGAACTTGGCATTGCGATGCGGTATCGAAATCAGCAGGTTCTGGATACAGTTCATTTTGCCGTAAATGCGGGTCTGCTGGAACGTCCGCAGCATGCCGAGGCGGGCAATTTCCTGCACGTTCATTTTCGAGATTTCCTTGCCCTCGAACTTGATCGACCCCTCATCGATGGGATGGTAACCGACAATCGAATTGAACAGTGTGGTTTTGCCCGACCCGTTGGGTCCGATCAGGCCGGTAATCCGGCCTTCCGGCACTTCCATCGACACCTGGTGGTTGGCCACCACGCCGCCGAAGGATTTGGAAACACCGGTGACTTCGATGACATTACTCATTGCGCAGCCTCCTTTGCTTCGTCTTCCATGCTCATGCTCGAATCCACTTCAATGCCGAACTTTTCCGGCCATTTTTCCTGCATCCAGCCGACAACACCCTGCTGGAAATAAACCACATTGATAATGATGATGACGCCGAGCGCGACCCACTGCCAGCCCAGGAAATAGGTCCAGGTGGCTTCCTTGATCACATGGAACATGATCGCACCGACGACCGGCCCCCAGAAGGTGCCGGAGCCACCGAGCAGCGACATGGCAACCATGAAGATGCCAAAGGTCGCGGTCGGAAAGGCAACTTCCAGCGGTTCAACAAATCCCGTCAGGTTACCGAACAGGGCGCCGGAAATGCCTAAGAAAAAGGCTGAAAAACACCAGGCCACGGTCTTGTGGCGCAGGGTATGCAACCCCATGGCATCGGCTTTGCCTTCATCATCGCGGATGGCGTTGACCGCCAAACCGAAACGGGTTGAAAACAGCCAGCGGTAAAACAGGAAGGTGCTGGCTGCGGCCAGGAAACAAAGGGTATAGAAAAACATCGATTTATGATCGGCTTCGCCGGGATAAACAGGGATAGCGACACCGCTGCCGCCGCCGACCCAGTCCCAGGTGCCGAACAGTTCACCGGCCGACAGGGCAATGCCCAGGGTGCCGATGGCAAAATACGGCCCACGCAGGCCAAATACGGTCCAGCCCAGACAGGCGGCCAGAACAGAAGCCCCGACCCCCGCCGCCAGAATACCGACGCCCAGGCCGATAAAATACTGGGAGTCCGAAAAGGTCACATTACTGCCCGTGGCTGAGGTATAGTCACCCACATCGTAGAACAGGCCAACCTGGGTAACCGTGCAGATATACATGCCGCAGCCGAAAAAGAAGATGTTGCCGAGCGAGTTATAGCCCATCTGGCCACCCATGGAATCCCAGGTCTGGGCGAACAGAACCATGATCCACATCAGCGCAATCTGGAAGGTGTAGTCAGGGAACAGGACCGGGCCGAAAATGCCGAAAGCCAGCAGGCCCAGCATCAATTTATTATCTAAACTTTTCATGATCAAACCACCGCCTGGCGTTTTTTACGCATTTGAATCTGGCGATACACCAGCACCACGAGCAGCAGGCCGACGACCGTCGCCTGCTGAAACTCGGCGCCCAGCACAAAACCGCCATATTGCTCGAGGGCACCGAGGCCCAGCGCCGACACAATGACGCCCGGCAGATTGCCGATCCCGGCCGCAACAACAATAACGAATGACCGGATCGAGTGGGCCAGCCCGTAAAACGGCTGAATCACCCAGATCATCGAGACCAACACCCCGGCGGCCCCGCAGATGGCCGAGTTGAGGGCATAAGTGAAGGCATAGACTTGTTCCGTATCAATACCCATGACCTTGGCCGCCCGTGCATCCTGTGCGGTCGCCCGGATCGCCTGACCCATGCGGCTTTTTTTCATGAACAGGACAACGGCTGTCGCCAGCGCACAACACAACAGAAAAGAGACAACCCGAATATCGGCGATGGTGACACTGCCACCGAAGTAGGAACGCACCGACAGGCCGGAATCAGCGACCTGCACTTCAGGTCCGAACATCAGGTTCAGGGCCTGCTGCATGACAATGGCCAGTCCAAAGGTCGCCAGCAGCGAAATGAACATGTCCTTGGCAACCACCCGGCTAATGATTACCCGGTAGATAACCCAGCCGTAAGCAAACATGATGACAATGGCAATCGGCATTGACAGAATTGGATGCAGACCTTGGGTGCTTCCAAACCAGGCGATATAACCGCCCATGATTACAAACTCGCCCTGCGCCAGGTTCTTGACGTTCATGACGCCCCAGACCAATGCCAGACCATAGGCGGCCAGTGCAAAAATAGCCCCAATCAGAATTCCATCAACAATCAACTGGATATTCAGCAGAGGTGCCAACCAAAGTATATTTATATTATCTAACATAAACGGTGCCACATTTCAGTTATAACAAAGTAATCCCGCCCCCACATAGTGTGGCGGCGGGATTTAAAATAATTCCCAAACTACATGTCGGGAAACTTAGTTTGGCTTACGCGGGTAATCGATCGGCTTAACAGCGTAGCTCAAAGGCGCAACCACGTGATATTCGCCCTTCTGGATTTGACGCAGGAAGAACGGCTTTGCGATGTTGTTTCCAGCTTCGGAAAAGCGGATAGCGCCATAGAACGTCTGCATGTCCGTTGCCGCAATGGCGTCACGCACTTTTTCCGTATCGAAGTCCTGAGCCCGCTCGAAGGCCTCTTTCCAGACCAGAACCGCAGCAGCAGCCTGGGCCGACTGGTAAGGAACGCTTTTGTCATAACCTTCGTATGCGGCTTTGAAATCACGATCGAAGTCGCCGGCGGAACCGAAATACTTGCCCGTGCTGGACAGGGTTTCAGACCACTGTGTCGGGCACAGGAAACCGTCCGCAGAGGGCCCATATTTGTCGACAACTTTAGCCGCTTCACAATGGGTCATGGCAATGATCGGAGTATCGATCTTCATTTCCTGAATCTGCCGTCCGGCGGTAACCGCGCCTTTGGAATGGCCGGAAATCAGCAATACGTCAGGCTTAAGAGCGCGAACCTTGGTCAGGGTCGCTGACATATCCGACAGATCGCGCGGCAACTTGTCGTCAATCACCACCTTCAGTCCGAGTTTCTTGACCTCGTCGAGGACACCTTCACGCACATCCAGCGAGAACGCATCATTCTCGAATGCCATGGCGATGGTTATGTCGCCCGGTTTCTTGCCGGTTTTCGCCCCGATATCGGCAGCCAGCGAAACGGTCGCCGACAGATATTGTTCAGCCGTGGAAAGCACCGCAAACAAATACCGATAGCCCTTGGTAAACAGAGCGCGCGATGCGCCTTCGGCTTCAATCATCGGGATTTTGTATTTTTCGGTAATCGGTGCCGCGGCAAGGGTGGTCGCAGAACTATACGGCCCGAGCATATATTTGACGCCATCCTGCTTGATTAAACGCTCAAGCAACTGGGCCGTCCGTGCCGG
Source organism: Rhodospirillales bacterium (assembly GCA_013203595.1). Classification (GTDB taxonomy): domain Bacteria; phylum Pseudomonadota; class Alphaproteobacteria; order Rhodospirillales; family Casp-alpha2; genus JABMNT01. The sequence goes on along the minus strand of JABMNT010000237.1, from coordinate 34,407 downwards.
TGTCGATTCATCATCATAGTAGATGATTTTAAGTTTATAGGATTTCCCACCGACTTTAACGCCGCCCATTTCGTTGACGCGTTTGACGGCGATATTATAACCATTTTTCGCGTGGATACCGTTGGTCGAGTATTTGCCGGTAAAGGAAATGGCAGAACCCAGGACAATGGTATCCCCATCAACCATGGCCGATGCCGGAGTTGCGGCACTCAGGCCAAAGGCTGCAACACCAATGGCCAGGGTTGATAATAGTGTAGTACGTAGTGACATGAATAATTCCTCCCAGAATTAGAAACCAAGATCAGCTAACTCGAAAAAGCCTGAAAATTATGTATGTTGTTTATTCAGAATTAATCGAAACCTTATGAGGCATTGTATCGTCACGAACTAAAAGCGCAACCGCCTTCTCTGTTTTAATCCTTTATATCTTTATACCTTTCTGGGCGTCCAGGACTGCACATGAACCGCCCTGCCCGTCTGGGTGCGCATGATCTTCGGCTTTACAACCTGATCGACACCGGGGGATTTATCCGCCCGTTTAAAGGATTTTTTCATATCCGCCAACTTGATCTCCGCCCGGTTACCGCGGGCGAAGGCGATTTTATAGGCGGACGACTCGTTGGTGATTTCGTCAAGCCGATCGATCGAGTAGTCACCGAATCGTTGCCAGATGTTTTCCAGGAATGTCTGCGCCTCGTAGGGCAGGAACAAATCAGCATCGATATCAGGGCGTCCTCTTGAAAACGCCAGAAACACATTGGGCTCCACCGGCCCCAGTTCATCGGCAACAAACACAGCCGGCATCAATTTGCGATTAAAGGCAACGGCATAGTAAGCCTGCGCCAAATAGAGCAGGCGCTGCAATTTCTGCGGCTGCAGATAAGTTCCCTGCTCGGTCGCCATGTCGTCAAAAAATATCGACACATCAAACGCGTTATTAATATCCGCTGGCATTACCTTTCCCTCTTTCGAACACCGGATAACTCAGACGGGCTTCTCAAAACAAGATAAATATTCCCTCATTTTGCGATCTCGTGCAACCCTAGTGCCTTTCCGATTGATATGGAAAGTCACTGGGCAAGGCGGATCCGGTATAACAGGTCAGGCCAGCAGCTCGCTGGTGACCCGGGACAGGGATTCGCTGGCGCGAATAACCTGCGCATTGGCCGAATAGGCGGCTTTCGCCTGAATCAGGTTGACCAGTTCGCGGGCCAGATCGGTTTCACCGGCGCCTATCAATTGCGCATCGATGGCCGTGTTGCCGGTCAGGGCAATCGGGTTTGAGGTCGGACCCTGGGGCCGGGACGGGGTGGTCAGGTTGACGATTTTGCTGGCGGATTCGTGGGCACGGCCGGCGCTTTTGTGGAGGCCGGAAATGGCCGAGGATAAAACGGATTGAATAGCCATGAGTTGTTCTCCTTAGCCTATTCCTACCCGAATTTGCGCCGCATTGCGGTGATAACCGTCACAGCAGGCCAGACTCGGCATAAAGCCAGACATATCACCGAAGAGGTCGCCCCCGCAGGCAACCGGTTTGCTGCCGTCGGTTTAAAGGGTGAGACTGAGTTCGGTGCCCAGAACCGAGTGAGTTCCGGTGATCACCCGGCTGTTCAGCTCATAGCGGTTTATCGCCTGCGATCTGACGCTCGGGCTGTTTTTCTGATGAATATTGCCAAAATCATCGGTCACATCGCCGCGGTCGATGCTGTCCAAAAGCGACGCAAAGACTTCCGACGTGGCATTCAGGGTGCCGAAATGGATGCGCCGGGGCGCCGCCTGACGGTCGTTTCGACTGTCATCGTTGCGGGCCTGACCGCGTCCGCCGGTATATTCATAGGGCGATGTATCAAAGAACGTACCTGTGCTGATTGATGCCTGTTCGACCGGGCCAGCGCGCATGGACGCGACCCGCGCGCCAGCAGCGGGGCGGAGAGCCGACGTTGCAACCGCCGAGCTTGCCGAAGACAATTTAGGTACCAGCGCCATAGTGCGTTATCCATACGGATGCGTGGCGCGCGTTCTGCACTCATAGGAAATCTGCTGCAATTCTGCGGCAGATACATCAAATCGTTAACAAATATATAACCGTTCCCTGCCAATTGCAAGTGGACCGGATAGCCCGGCACCGATTACAGGCAGGCCACGCCAAGGGTTACCGGCTGCTGCGGCGGCGGGAAACGCCTGTGAAGCTGGTCAGGGTTGGCCCCATATCCGGACAAGATTGCCGTAGGTCCGCATCAGCACCCGCTGTTCCTCGGTGTCCGGCATTTTATGGAACAGGGACTGACACACCATATCCAGCTCATAGACCATCCGCCGTCGGTAGGGATCGGCAATCATGCTTTGCATCCAGCTGACAACCACCCGACGCTCGCCCTTGGCGATCTTGTTGACCGCATGCAGGGCGCCGGTCGGATAAATGATCGCATCACCGGCCGGCAGCTTGAAACTGGCATCGCCAACCTCGCTTTTGACGATCAGTTCCCCTCCGTCATAGGCCTTGGGATCATTCAGAAAGATGGTGATCGACACGTCGGTGCGAATCGCAGGTGGTGTGCCCATGACCGGATTGTCGACATGGGTGCCATATTCCATACCCACGAGGTACTTGCTGTAATAAGGAGCCATGATCTGTGTCGGAATGACGGCTGAGCGCAAAGTCGGATGATTCCACAGAGCACTGAGGACCTGGGTATCCAGCTCGGTTGGAAAATCACTGGCGTCACGGTCCAGTTGCAGATTGTTCTTGATCGCCTGCACGGCAACTCCGCCGGTCGACCGGCCATCAATGAAGGTCGCCGTATCCATGACCTTGTTGATGGATTTGACCTGCTGATCGCTCAGCAATTTGCTTATCCGCACATACATCCCTGCTCTCCCGCCGTTGCTCCGCCATGTTAGGCCGCTGCACGGTGCGGGGCAACTGGCGATAGGAAATCCCGGCGATCGGTGAATTGCCTTCCGGGGACAACGGCAACCACCTGCCGGGTAAAAAAACCTGACATGGGCGAGCCCTAACCTGCACAATTTAATTGGCTATTTCGAATTGCAGACTAAGCTGCATGTTCAACACTATTTTTGCGGGGGAAATCACCATGACATCACGGCTCTTCGTTTTAAACGGTCCAAATCTCAATCTGCTTGGCGAACGCGAGCCGGAAATCTATGGCGCGATAACCCTGGCGGCGGTCGAGGAGAGCTGTCAGGCCTATGCCGAACTGCTGGACGTTGAAATCGAGTTCTTCCAGTCTAACCACGAAGGGGCCATGGTTGACCGCATTCAGGATGCCCGCCATCAGGCGGATGCCATCGTTATCAACCCGGCCGGATTTTCCTTTCATTCGATTCCGGTCCTTGACGCCCTGAAAATGTTTGAAGGCCCGATCATCGAGCTGCATATATCCAATATTCACGCCCGCGACGAACTGCATCGCCACTCCATCATGTCCGGCGTCGCCACCGCTGTCATCTGCGGCCTCGGCACCTACGGCTACATCACCGCCATGCAGGCCGCCGTCCAGATGCTGGGCGCGATTCCCGATACCCTGCCTGATCCCATCCGAATCGGCCCTGCCTGACCGTGAGGACCAGGCCACAGCCTGTGCAGCCGCCCCTGCCGACTGCCGTCGATCTGCTTGTCCTCGGCGCCGGCGCCGGCGGCATGACCGCCGCCTTGACCGGCGCCATCCTCGGACTGGATGTGGTGGTGATTGAAAAGACCGGACAGATTGGCGGCACATCGGCGCGCTCGGCGGGCTCGGTCTGGGTTCCCAACAGCCGCCACAGCCGTCCGGGCACCGACAGTTTCGAAGCCGCCCTCACCTACCTGCGCCAGGCCGTGGGAAACCGCCTGGACCAGGAACGGATTACCGGCTTTTTGCAGGCGGCGCCGGAAATGGTCGATTTTCTTGAAGATAACAGTCCCGTCAAACTGCGTGCCTATCCCTATCACCCGGACTATCTGGCCGATCTGGACGGGGCAAGCCTGTCCGGTCGGGTCGTCGAACCCCTGCCCTTTAATGCTGCCGTACTGGGCCCGGCGTTTGCCAACCTGCGGCCGCCGCTTGCTGAATTCATGCTGTTTGGCGGGATGATGGTTGACCGCACGGATATCGGCCACCTGCTCGGCGCAACCCGTAAAATGGCGTCGTTTTGGCACAGCATTAAGCTGTTAACCGGCTACGGCCGCGACCGCCTTCGCTATCGCCGCGGAGCCCGGCTGGTCATGGGCAATGCCCTGGTCGGTCGCCTCTATCATGCCCTGTTGCAGCGCCGGGTCCCGGTCCTGCTTTCGACCACGGTGACATCACTGGCCCACGAAAACGGGCGGGTTACCGGCGTTGTCATTAACAGTAAGGATCAGCGTTCGGAGATTCAGGTCAGGGCCGGGGTTGTTCTGGCCACCGGCGGCATTTCCAACAATCCCGCGCTTAGAAAAAGCCTGATGCCTGCCGCCCTTTTCAACACCTCGCCGGTGGTCGACAGTGCCACCGGCGACGGCCTGACCCTGGCTGGACCAGCCGGTGGGCATCTGAGCCGGGACCACGACAGCAACAGCTTTTTGGCACCCCTGTCGCGCCGGCGCCGGGGTGACGGCTCCATCGCGGTGTTTCCGCATTTTGTTCTGGACCGGGGAAAACCCGGGATCCTGGCCGTTGATCCGGGTGGAAACCGCTTCGTCAATGAAGCGACCACTTATCACCTGTTCGGCAAGGCCCTGCTTGCCACGCTGGCCCGCTTTCCCGGGCGCGGCTGCTTTTTGATCTGCGATGATCCGTTTATGGCCAGATATGGCCTCGGCATGGTGCGGCCAAAACGCCTGGGGCTCGATGCGGCGGTTCGTGATGGCTATGTCATCCGCGCCGGAACCCTTGCTGAGCTGGCTGAAAAGGCAGGCCTTCCCGGTGATGCCACGGCTGCCGCCGTTGCCCGCCACAACGGCTTTGCCAGCGATGGCGTGGATCAGGATTTTGCCAAGGGAGAGGACGCCTATCAGCAGAACCTGGGTGATCCTGCCCACAGCCCCAACCCCTGCCTGGGAGCCTGTGCCAGCCCGCCGTTTTATGCCCTCGAGATTTTTCCGGGCGATATCGGCGCCAGCACCGGACTGGTGACCAATGCCGCCGCCCAGGTGTTAGATGAAAACGGCAACCCCATCGCCGGGCTCTATGCCTGTGGCAACGACATGGAATCGATAATGGCGGGTTTTTACCCGGGCCCCGGAATCACCCTGGGTCCGGCCATGACATTTGGTTTTGTCGCCGCCCGCCATGCCCATGCCGCCGCCGCCACGCCAGGAACTTTGGGCAAAGGAGAAAAGTCATGAGCCCGTCGATGGCCACCGTTTCTCTGGGCGGCCCCCTGCGCGAAAGGCTGCAGGCGATAGCCGGGGCCGGATTTCAGGCGGTTGAGCTGTTTGATACGGATCTGGACGGCTTTGACGGAACGGTGGCGGAACTGGGGCGCCTGATCGACAATCTGGGCCTCAATCTGGCAAGCTATTTCCCGCTGCGCAATTTCGAAGGCATGCCCGCATCGCAACGCGCCGACGCCTTGCAGCGGGCCGCACGCTATCTCGATACCGCCGCAGAACTTGGCGCCGACATGGTTATGCTGTGTTCGAACACGGCGCCCGAGTGCCTGAACGACCAGGCGCGCATAGCTGCTGATCTGCATGAACTGGGCCAGTTGGCGACAGATCGCCACCTGAAACTCGCCTATGAAGCGCTGGCCTGGGGCCGGCATGTGAACGACTACCGTCTGGCTGCTGAACTGATTTGTGCAGCAGGCCATCCCGGCCTCGGCCTTGTCCTTGACAGCTTTCATATTCTGGCGCGCCAGCTTGCGCCCACGGCGATCCGCGATATCCCCGGCGCCCATATATTTCTGGTCCAGATATCCGACGCACCGATGCTTGATCTGGATTATCTGAACTGGAGCCGCCAGCACCGGGTTCTGCCGGGCCAGGGTGAATTTGATCTGCAGCGGTTTGTCGGGGACGTGCAACAAACCGGCTTTTCCGGCACGGTATCGCTTGAATGCTTTAACCCGGCCATGCAGGCGGCACCTCCGGGTCCGCTGGCAAAAACCGGCTTTCATGTCCTCAATCAACTTTGGGGCAGGCCACCGGCAGCCGGGGGCGGCTCATATGGTTAACAGATTGGAAACAGGGAAAACGGTGAAATGGCTGGTTTGAATGCGAAGGTGATAATTGACTGTGTTGTTAAGGGCGACGACCAGCTGGGTGAAACCCCGCTGTGGTGCAGCCGGACCGGTAAATTGTGGTGGGTCGATATCGAAATTCCGCGCCTGCAATCCTATGATCCGCAATCCGGACAGCATACATCGATCGCCACCCAGGGCACCTTTCTGGGGTCCCTGGCCTTAACCGGCTCGGACGCCCATCTGGTTGCCGTTGATCTGGGTTTGCACCGGCTTGACCCGACCACACAAATGCTGACACCCTTTGTCGAAGTCGAGAGCGGTTTTGACAATCGCCTCAACGACGGACGCGTTGATGCCAAAGGCCGGCTCTGGATCGGCACCATGGACAACCAGTACAACCGGGCAAATGGCAGCCTGTACCGGATTGATGCGGATGGCTCGGTCCATAAGATGTTCGGCGACATCAAGGTCAGTAACGGCATGGCCTTTACCCCCGACAACAGGACCTTCTATTTCACCGACACCCGGCGGTTTCAGACCTGGGCCTTCGATTTCGATCTGGATGCGGGGCGGATCAGCAACCGGCGCCTGTTCGCCGATTACAGCGCGACCGGCGACCGCCCCGACGGCGCCTGCATGGATGCCGACGGCTGCCTGTGGACGGCGTTTTTCGGCGGCTCCCGGCTGGTCCGCTACCGCCCGGACGGAACCATCGACCGGACAATTGCCCTGCCGGTTACCAATCCCACCTGTATCTGCTTTGGCGGAAACGATCTGAAAACCCTGTATATTACCACAGCATCGAAGTTCCTCACCGACGCCCAGTTGCAGGCCGAACCGCTGGCCGGCTCGCTGCTGGCCATTGAAAACATCGGCCAGGGACTGGCGGAGAACCGGTTTGCGGGGTAGACGGAATTACTCATTGCCACAGGCAAGCCTGATCGGGGTCTCAAATCATCCGTTCCCAATCGGGCAGCTGGCGCTCTGCGTAGGGTAAGTTCCAGGCGTCGCAATTCTTGATATCGACAATTTCCGCCGGCAGTTCAATCCGCGACGGCGGTGTACGCCCGCGCAGAAGCTTGACCGTCGCCGCCGTCAGAACACTGGCCATATGCATGGCGTCATAGGCCACAGTGGCGCACATTTCACCATCCTTGATGGCCCTGATCGCTTCCGGCATGGCATTCACACCGACGATCGGCGCGCTCCGGTAAGACGCATTGAAGGCGTCAATAACTCCCATAGCCATGAAGTCATTGGCCGCCAGAACCCCCTCGACCTTGGGCTGGCGCCTGAGAATATCGGTCATCGCCCGGCGCGCCGTGTCGCGCTGATAATCACCGGATTCCCGGGCCAGAATCCGGATGCCCGGATAACTCGCCGCGGCTTCGAGAAACCCCTGTGTTCGGGGCGCACTGGTTATCGAATTGGGGTTTCCGTCAAGAACAACCAGCCCGCCTTTGCGGCCGATGCGCTCGATCAGATAGGTGCCCACAGCTCCGGCCAGGGAATAGTTGTCCGACGTCACGAAGATATCGGGGCTGACATCGCTGACATCACTGACGAAAAAACCCAGAATGATCCCGGATTTGATGATTTCCTTAAACAGTGGATTGAGATGCGACGAATGAGTGGGGGCAATCAGAACCGCGTCCGGCTTGTCCTTCAGCACCCTTTCCAGCAAACGCCCCTGTTCGGCCGGATCGTCGGGCTTTTCGGGTGCATAATTCAAAAGGTCGCAGCCAAGGCTGCGGGCCGTGCGCGCGGCCCCGATCCGGGCGCCGTCGTAGGCCGGGTTGGTCTGGTTCTTTGTAATGCAGTACAGGCGGTAACGCGTCGTCATATCCGGATATTTCTTGTCGTCGTTTGTGCGCGGCTGTGGCGGTCCATGCGCCACAGCCGCGCACCCGCCCTATCCGACAGACTAAACAAAGACATGGCAAGGAAGGAAATACCGATTAACTATGGCAGATATAAGGGAAAGTTATTCCCCGGGCGTGCCCGGCTCACATACAGATCCCGGCCCCGTCAGGAACTCACTTTTTCTTTTGTCTCCAGCGGAACTGACAGGGTTGGATTGGCGAACCCCCGCCATTTATTCTCGCTGATCAGGTTCTGGACGGCATATCTCAACTCGGTGGCAACAATCGATGAGGCAGCGCTCAGGCGCTCCTGAGGCAACATACATATGAAGTTTGCCCGTCGCAGGCGTACATCGGAAACAGCCAGACAACGCCACTTGCGGCCATGCACCGTATCCTGCATCACCGCTCCCATAGGCTTGATGGTGGCACCGATTCCATCGGAAACACAATTCATCAACAGCGACAGGGAATCAATCTCGGCAACCACATTGGGTGTCAGTCCCCGGTTCAGGAACGCCGTTGAAATACGTTGCCGCAAACCGTGTCCGCTGGTCGGCAGAATCATCGGAAGGACCGCAGCCTCGGCGATGGTTATGGATTCTTTTTCCTTGGCCACCAGTTTGCTGTTCTTGGGAATAATCACAAACAGCTCTTCGTCCATGAGTGGCTCAACGATCAGTTCCGGCGCGATGTCACTGCTGAACTGGACAGCAATATCCAGTTGCCCGAAGCGGATCATCTGTCCGATATGACCGCTCATCCCCTCAACCACATTGAGCAGGATGCCGGGGTATTTGGCCCTGATACTTTTCACCAGCGCCAGGCCAACGGCAGCGACAGTCGTTGCTGGCAGGCCAACAGAAACCATTCCCTGCAGGGCGCCGGCATCATTGCGCGCGATCGACATCGTCTGCTCGAGCTGACGCAGCATATATTTTGCGTGGTAATACAGGGCCAGTCCGTTGTCGGTTGGCTTGACGCCTTTCGACGAACGGGTCAACAGCGACTTGCCGACCTTGGCTTCCAGTTTCGCCAATTGCTGACTTAACGCCGGTTGCGCCACGTAGAGCTGTTTGGAGGCCTTCGACAGGCTGCCGCTTTCAACAATCTGGACGAAATATCTGAGTTGTGGAATATCCATAATACCGGCCATTCAACAAGACAAGACACCATAAGTCCAGCTTATATCACGTCAAACACATTCCTATTTCCGCATCCCCGCGACTTTCAATAAACTGCAGCCACGTCAGCAAATAAACCAGCCGCGAGTGGCGGCGAACTGCACAGATGACGCCCCTACGGCCCGGCCATGTAATGCCAGGGCCCCATGTAAAAAAGAAAAGAGACGATCAGAAATGACCAGTAGCGGCCCCCAAACCCATGAAACAGAACACGCCATCACCTTCGGCCTCCTGATAGACGGAAAATGGCAGAGCGGAAACGACGGGATAATTCCGGTGCTCGACAAGTTTCGGCTGAAACCGTTTGCCCATGTTGGCGCAGCAACCACAGCGCAGATCGGGCACATGGTCGATGCGGCACAGGCCGCCTACCGGCGGGGTGCGCCGGTGGCCTTTGAACGTGGCGAAATTCTGCAGCGGGCCGCCCACCTGATGGAGGAACGGATTGATGATTTCGTGAAAACCATGCAGGCGGAGGCCGGGTTTACCGCATCGGATGCAGCTGGCGAAGTCAGACGCTGCCTCGAAACCCTGCGCCTGTCCGCAGAAGAAGCCCGCCGCCTCGGCGGCGATGTCATCCCCTTTGACGGGGCCCCGGGGCAGGCCGGTCGGTTGGCGTTCACCCTGCGGGTTCCGCTGGGCGTGGTTGCCGCGATCACCCCGTTCAACTCGCCACTGAATACCGTTACCCACAAGGTTGCACCGGCCTTTGCTGCCGGCAACGCGATCATCCTGAAACCGTCAACCCATACCCCGATAACAGCCTGCAAGCTGGCCGAAGTGCTGATTGACGCTGGCATGCCTCCGGGCTTTCTGTCGGTGCTGCATTGCCAGACGGAAAATATCGGGCATTTGCTGGCTGATCCCCGGGTCCGCTTTTTTGCCTTCACCGGCAGCACAGAAGTTGGAAAACACATCCAGCAACAAGCCGGATTGCGCCGCACCCAGATGGAACTGGGATCGATCGCCTTTTCCATCCTATGCAACGATGCAAACCTGGATAAGGCGCTGCCCAAAATTCTCAATGCGGGATACCGCAAGGCCGGTCAGGTCTGCACCTCAATCCAGCTCCTGCTGGTTCACCAGGACATCCTTGAGACGGTCACGCAGCGGTTAACTGAAATGGTCAAAGGCATCGCCTATGGCGACCCGCACAAGGACACGACATTTGTCGGGCCGATGATCAGCGAAGACGCCGCCAGGCGCGTGGAAGTCTGGATCGGCGATGCGGTGGCGGGCGGGGCGCGCTTGCTGGCCGGCGGCGCGCGCCAGGGACCGCTCATCGCCCCGGCGCTTTTGACCGATATTAACCCATCCATGAAAATTGGATGCGCCGAGGTTTTTGGACCGGTCATGTCGATTGTTCCGTTCACGACCCTCGATGAGGCGATCACCCAGGTGAATACCACGCCCTATGGTCTGGCAACGGGAATATTCACCAACCGGATCGATGATGGCCTGACCGCCGCCCGCAGGCTGGAAGTCGGCGGCGTCCATATCAATGAAACGTCCAGTTCCCGCGTCGACATGATGCCCTATGGTGGTTCCAAGGAAAGCGGTTTTGGCCGTGAAGGACCCTATTATGCGGTTCATGAAATGACGGAAGAGCGGGTGGTGACGATCTCCCTGTAGGCCCAACCGCAACGGCGCCGGCACGACCGGTCATGCGGGTTCCATGTGCGCCTGTTGCCTCCCCTGCCAGCAGGGGAGGCAACAGGAATCCGCACTTATTCGTTCGCGTTTAAACCATACCGCCATTGGGCTGCAGCACCTGGCCATGCACCCAGGAGGCCTTATCGGAAGCCAGAAAGCAGACGGCCTCGGCCACTTCCCGGGGCTCGCCGACCCTGTTGAAGGGGCTGATTGCCGCCGATTTTGCAATCATTTCGTCGGTTTTTCCGGCCCGGAACAAATCAGTGTCAACCGGGCCCGGGGCAACCGCATTAACCCGCACTCCGCGACCCGCCAGTTCCTTCGCCATGGACCGGATCAGGCCTTCGACGGCCGCCTTTGACGCCGTATAGGGGCCGCCGCCTGGCACAGCAAAGCGCACCATCGACGTGGTAATGGCGATAATGGTGCCGCCATCAACCACCCGTTTTGCCGCCTCACTGAGGATATTGAAGGCTCCGACAATATTCACTTCGACGAGCTTGCGAAAATTTGCCGGATCAAACTGCCCGACCGGAGCCGGTGGCACATTGATCCCGGCATTGGCGACAATGCAGCTCGGCGCCTGGCCAAAGTCAGCCGTCACCTCGGCAAACACTTTCTCCACCTCCTGCGCATTGCAGATATCGACCCGATAGGCTTTTACATTTGCTGCGGTTTTTTCCGGCGCATTGCTCACATAGGTATAGGCAACACTAAAGCCGTCGTCGACCAATGCATCAACACAGGCAGCGCCGATACCGCGCGACCCGCCAAAAACCAATGCCAGTTTTTTTGTCATTTTAATTCTCCAGATTTACAGGGTTGTAAGGGTCTATAATCAGTCACAAGGCTTACAGCCAGAGGATCTCTTTGCGGTATGCCAGATTGGTCAGCAGCTCTTCCGCTGGCCCCTCATGAAATACCGCGCCGTTTTCCAGGGCAAACACGCGATCCGCCAGGGCCAGTACAATATCCAGGTTATGCTCGACAATAAGGATCGGCAGATGCAGACGCAGGCGATCGAGAACCACAAAAAGCTCCTCGATAATTGCCGGTGCCAGGCCTTCAAAAGGCTCGTCCAGCAACAATAGCTTCACTTCACCGGAAAGCGCCCGGGCGATCGAAAGCATTTGCTGTTCGCCACCGGAAAGATAGTCGGCCGCCGTATGCAGGCGGGTTTTCAACACCGGAAAATAGTCAAAGATCTGTTCTTCCGACCAGACAATCCCGCCCTCGCTTTCTGTCGCCCGGGCCAGCCGGCCAAGGCTCAGGTTGTCGGCAACGCTCATGCCCGCGAAAAGCCCGCGGCCCTGTGGCACATAACCGATCCCCGCACGGGCAATGGTATGGGCTTCGAGCCCTGTCAGTTCCCTCTCATCAAAGCGGATGCTGCCCGATGCGGCAGGTACCAGCCCGGCCAGGGTTTTCAGCAAGGTTGATTTGCCCGCCCCGTTGCGCCCCAACAGGGCAACGATCTCGCCTTTTCTGATATTCAGGGACGCATCGTTCAAGATGTGGCTTTTCCCGTAGAAGGTATTTACACCGGTTACCTCGAGCAGGACCCGCGCCTCGCCTTCCGCATTCACCGCCCGCCCGGTGGCGACAGGTGTGCCTGAGCCGGTATAGACTTCCTGTACCCTCCGGTCATTTCGGACCGCATCGGGGTTCCCTGTCATCAGCACCTCGCCCTGGTTCATCACGGTCACGTCGTGGGACAAATCAAGGACCCGATCAATATCGTGCTCAACGATCAGCACCGGAATATGATTGCCAATTGCCTTCACCAAATTCGACACCCGCTCGCGTTCCGCCGCCGCCAGCCCGGCAAGCGGCTCATCGAGCAACAATAACTGTGGCTTTGAAGCCAGGGCAATTCCCATATCGACCAGACGTTGCCCGCCGTAGGACAAATCACTTCCCTTGACCTGCTCGATACCTTCAAGGCCGAGAAACCGGATCAGCTCCCGGGTGTGCTGGTTGACCTCATCGTAACTGTCGGCATCCCGCCAGGCATTGAAACGCGACGGATAATTGGCCTGAACCGATAACCGCAGGTTTTCGTAGATCGACAAATCCTTGAACAGATTGGTTATCTGAAACGACCGGGCAATGCCCTGCTGGCAGATCTCATGGGAGGCCCGGCCGGTGATTTCGCGGCCATGCAGGCGCACCGATCCTTCGTCAGGAGCGAATTGCCCGGAGATCAAATTGAACAATGTGGTTTTGCCCGCCCCATTGGGGCCGATCAGTGCATGCACCTTGCCCGGCGGCAAGGTCAGGCTGGCGTTGACGATGGCCGAAATGCCACCGAAGTATTTGGACACATCGCGCACTTCCAGCACCGTGGCCTTTGTCTGATCCGTCTGCAGAAAACCGGGAAGGTTCAAACCTTCGTAAATCTTGCGGTTGCTCATGGCCGCGTTTTCTTTGGGGTCCGGATGCCAGCGCTGGCGGATCTTGCCCCAGACCCCGACCAGGCCATTTGGCGAATAAATCACGAAGCTGACGAAGATGATGCCAAAAAACAGCAGCCAGTTCGCCGTCCAGATGGAAAACAGCTCACGGAACAGAATGTAGAACAGGACACCGATTGCCGGGCCTAAAAGATTGCGCATCCCGCCGATAACGACCATGGCCAGCAGTTCACCGGAAAACACCACGGACGTCGCTTCCGCCGACACAATATAGTGCTGAAAGCCTGTCAAAGCCCCGGCCAGGCCGGTCACCATGGCGGAAAGAACAAAGGCGGCGAGCTTATAGCGCTGGACGTTATAACCCTGAAAACCCGCCCGTTCCTCATTTTCCCTGATCGCTTCGAGGACATGACCGAATGGCGAGCGGATCAGACGCAGCAAGCCATATAGAACCGCAACCGCAACCACCGCGATGAACACATAAAAGGCGGTCGAGTCATCGAGATCTATCGGCCCCAGCGTGCCCCGTTGCAAACCGCCCAGACCATCTTCACCGCCGGTCAGTTCCGACCAGCGAAAGGCAATATTGAAACTGAGTGCGGCAAGCGCCAGTGTCATCAAGGCAAAATACACACCCTTGCGGCGCAGAATAAGAAGGCCGACAACCAGCGCCAGCAAACCGACAAATGCCAATGAAAACACAAGCGGCACCCAGATCTGGCCCTCAAACCAGTGCAGCTGGGCCAGGGCCGCGGCATAGGCACCGATACCAAACCAGGCACTGTGACCAAAGGAAACCAGACCAGTGAATCCAACCAGTATATTCAGACCCATTGCGGCAATCGCCAGGATCACAACCACCGTTGCCGTGTTTACCGTCTGGCCCAGTTGAAGCATGACGAAGGGCAGCGCCACGATGGCGATGATCCCGATCAGGATCGGGCGGTATTTCGATTGCAGCAGCTTATTCATTATTCAAACTTCTCAATACGCTCACCCAGCAGGCCGCGCGGTCGGGCCAGCAGCACAGCAAACATCAGCACATACATGGAGGCTTCGCCTGCCGCCGGCACAAAATGGATGGTCACACCCCGCACAACACCGACCAGCAGGGCGGCCAGAACAACCCCCCAAAAACTGCCCAGCCCGCCGATAATGACAACCACAAAGGCAACGGCCATGATTTCAACCCCCATCGCCGGATGAACGACGGATATGGGCGCAAACAGGGCCCCGCCCAGGCCTGCCATGCCGACACCAAGTATAACCACAGACGTCATATAGGGTTTCAGGCGGATGCCCAGGGCGGCGACCATATCCGGTTGCTGAATTCCGGCGCGCACGACGCGGCCAAAGGAAGTCTTGTTGAGAAGATACCAGATGCCGGCCAGAACCACGGCAACCACGGCAAGCAACAGCAATCGATACTGGGAAAACAGGAAATCGCCGATAATAACCGGGCCCTTGAGCATACTCGGCATGGACGCCGGTATCGGTGCAGCGCCCCAGATGATGCGCAATAGCTGCTCGCCAATCATCGCAAACCCGAAGGTCACAAGCAGACTCAGTATCGGATCAGCGGCATAAAACCGGCGCAGGATATGGCGTTCGAAAAATATACCCAGAATCCCGACGGCGACGGGTGTGACAACAACCGCCGGAACGAAGCCGAGATATTTGGTAACCTCGACAGAGATATAAGCGCCAACCGCATAAAACGCCCCATGCGACAGGTTAACGATCCCGCCGACACTGAAAATCAGCGACAGACCCAGCGCAATCAGCAGGTAGTACCCGCCAAGCACCAGACCGTTTACAATTTGTTCAATAAGAAAGACGATTTGCATTTAATCTAAAATCAAAAAGGTGTTGGTGCCTCAGTCATGAGGCACCAACAATTTATACAACGCGAAACGGCAGTGAGATCTTATGTTGTGTTCACTTATCGGCTATAGGGAGCAGCCACTTTGTTCCGGCGTTGGATAAATACTTTCCAGAGGCTCGTTATCACCGGGAATGGCTGGCCCCAGATCCATCAGGTCCCATTGGTCCTTGGCTTTCGATGCTTCCTTAACCGAGAATGGATAGGCTTCCTGGATCAATTGGTGATCGGACGCCCGGAAATAGGCTTCGCGGCCCTTGAGAATATCAAACTTGGCACCGCTCTCGAAATACTTGATCAGGTCATGGGTGTCGGTTGACTGAGTTTCAGCCATTGCCCGGGCCATTAATTTCAGTGACACATACTCGATCCAGGCATGGTTTTCAGGCGGTTTTCCGTATTTCTTGGTGAAATTGGCGACGAACTCCTGGGTGCCCGGGGTGTTCAGTGTGTGGTACCAGACCGTCGGCCAGGTGCCACTCAGGTTACCCGGACCGGCGGCCCAGGCATCGGAGGTATTCAGATTAAAACCGACCGTCGGATAGGGCAGCCCGAATTCGGCATACTGCTTGACGAAATTGGTCACCTGGTTACCGGCAAGGTTGAGACAGACGATGTCCGGCTGGGCCTGGCGTATCTTCAGCAAATAGGGACTGAAATCGGTTACATCGGTTGCGATCAGTTCATCACCAACCAGAGATGCATCATTCGCCGAGAAAAAGGCCTTCGCCGCGCGCAGCAGGTCATGGCCAAAAATATAATCAGCGGTCAGGGTGTGGAATTTCTTGCCCTTCACCAGCCCATCGCGCAACAGCGCACCGCCGACCGCATTGACCATCACCGTGTTCGGAATGTCGGTGCAGAACATATACTTGTTACAGTTTTTGCCGCGCAGGGTGTCGGAGCGCGGGCCAAGGGCCATGAACAGTTTTTTATTGCGTTCCGCAACCTGGGAAATGGCCAGCGCTGAAGCCGAACTGATCTCTCCCATCAGCAGATCCGCACCATCGCGCTCCAGAATACGCTGGGCCTTGGTTGCCGCTGTATTTGGATTGATTGAATCCTCTGAATTGACTTCCAGCTTGCGACCAAGCACACCGCCGTTGGCATTTATTTCCTCGGCGGCCATCTGAATGCCGAGCACCGCCCATTCACCCAGTCCACCAAGAAACCCGGTCATCGGGGTCAGGTGGCCAATCTTGATTGCCCCTGTTTGCGCCTTCAGGATACCGGGGAATCCAAAGGTGGCGCCGGCACCGACAGCGGCGGCCCCTGCCCCGGCTTTCAGGACATTCCTGCGGCTTATCGGTTTTGCATTGAGAATAGAATTCGAAGTGAACTTTTTCATTATAGCTTCTCCCTGATGCTATGCGTTGAACCTGTTTAACTGCGTTTCTTGTTGATCAGGCACCCATCGAACGCGATCGATCTGAATGCCCTGCATTGCCCTGAGTATAGGGCAGTTGGTCAACAGGATTGAAATATGAATTGGAGATGAAAGGTATTGGCTAAGCTTATAGCCATGCCTGATAATTCCCAACGGACCGGTGCCGGGCCGATATCTGGCATGGCCGGAAATACCCAGAAACCTGCGGCTTTTGGGCTTCACTGATGGCTCGGTTCCGGTGACCGGACAAAATCATCAAATGACCTTTTCTGGATGTTCACCCGGCACCGACCAACGACGCATCAGGTTTCTCGATTAACAGACAACCCATTGTCTCGTAAATAGGCTATGTGCGGATTTATTTACGGGTACCGGCCTGTCGCCATTGATCCGCAGGGAAAGAGAATCCGGTGGATTTAGAATCGCTACAACCCGCCATGGCCGATGATACAGGCGCAATAGCGGGGGCAGGAATGGGACCTGTTGGCTGCGGTTTCAGGCTACCGCTGGGCGTCGCGGACCAGCGCCGCCAGCCGGAAAAAGCCGTGAACCATCTTGGTATAGGGGGTCAGCAGGAAAAACGCGAAAACGCTGCCCAGATGGACCGCCAGAAGTTCCGCCAGCCAGACCGACTGACCGAAATAATAAAGCGCCAGGCCGCTGGTGCTGACGAAAAACAGCAGCAGAACAAAGGCCATTTCGCCACCCCAGACCCGGCGGTCGGATAAATCCTTATCCGCTTTCAGCTTCAGTGCAGCCAGGCCCAGGGTGCCGAGGCTGAGCAGTATGCCGCCGGGAACACCCAGCAATTTAGGCAGATCGAAGGGCCCGTAGGGGGCTGGCATATCAAACACATAATGCATCAGGGTCGCCACACTGGTTGCCGCAAAACACAGCAGAAACCCGTACATGGTGGCGTGATGAAGATGTTTGCGCAAGCGCGTGAAGCGCTCCTTTTCCTCGAAATTACAGCCGTCGCCGTGGCCGCCGGACAGGTTTTTCATGGCCGCGGCAGAGGCAAAGGCGGCACGGACCTGGGCCCATTTAACCGGTTGCCCGTCGACCCTGCGCCAGTAACTGCGCAAGCTGGCTGCGATCAGGGCGAACGGCAACAGAAAGGCCGGCAGGAACAACGCGACCATGACATTATGTGACATCAGGGCATAAAAGCCGTCGCCGCCAGATCCGCCATAAGTCTTCATGGCCCAGATCAGAAAGCCGATGCCGGCGATCAGGGCCAGTGCAATGGCAACGCCGTGTCGATGGAAAGACCGGGCGAAGGTCTTCGGGTAAACCATCTCCTGCCAGCTGTCCTGACGCACTTCGTCCAGGATGCGCGGCAGATTAATGGCAAACTCATGGGGTTCCGTATACTGGCAGGCGTAAAAACAGCCGCGGCAGCCATGGCAGAGGTTGGCCAGCTGGGTGATGTCACCATCGCTGAACTGGCGCTTGGCGTTAATCGCCGGGAACACCGAACAATAGCCTTCGCAGTAGCGGCAGGCATTGCAGATATTTACCTGGCGGCGGGCTTCTTCAAGAGTCTCAATGGACATGTGCTGCAGCCTCCCGCCCGGCAATACGGCCGAACACCGTGCCAATGGTCATCCCGAACCCGGCCAGATATCCCTGCCCCAGTATGGAGCCCGCCATGGTCTCGCCAGCCGCCCATAAATTGCGGATCGGACCGTTGGCGCCCTGAATCTGGGCATTTTCATCCACATCAAGGCCCAGATAGGTAAAGGTCACTCCCGGCCGCAGGCTATAGCCGTAGAACGGCGGCTGATCAATCGGCCGTGCCCAGTTGGTTTTTGGCGGATCAAGGCCTTCGGTGGCCAGCCCATCAAGGGTGGTCGGGTGAAAGTTGCCGTCCCGGCAGGCGCCATTGAAGGCGTCGATGGTTGCTTGCAACTGCTGAGCCGGCAAACCCAGCATGAGCGCCAGTTCGCCGATCGTGTCGGCGACAAGGGGCGGAAACACCGACGGCATAAACAGCTCAAGCGATTTCGAATCAATAATCGAATAGGCGATCTGGTCCGGTTGTGCCGCGACCAGTCGGCCCCAGATCGCGTAGCGCTTGGGCCAGACATCCTCGCCTTCATCATAAAACCGCTCAGCGCTTTTATTGACAACAACGGAAAACGGAACACAGTCCAGACGGGTGACAATACCGCCGTCGAATTTGGGTGAACGGCCATCGATGGCAACCGCATGGCACTGGGTCGGATCGCCAACCGATTTCGCGCCCTGGTCAAGCAGATCGCGCAGGACCACCCCTTTGTTATAAGGCGTGCCGCGGATCAGGAAATTACGGGCTGCCGGTCCCCAGGCATCAGCCAGCCAGTCAAGATCACTCTGGAAACCACCAGCGGCGACAACAAAGGATTTGGCGGCAACCACTTCGGTCTTGCCTTCGTAACTGACCTCAACCGCCGCCACATGATCGCCGTCGAGGCGCAGATGGGTGACCGAAGCCTCGTAATAAACATCCACACCCAACTGCTGGGCAGTCAGGTAATAGGCATTCATCAGCGCCTTGCCGCCGCCCAGAAAAAAAGCGTTGGTCCGCGACAGCGACAGGGTACCGGTCAGCGACGGCTGAAACCGCACCCCGTGCGCCTGCATCCACGGCAGGCATTCTTCTGAGTTGCGGATGACCATACGCGCTAGTCGCTCATCGGTTTTACCCCCGGTGACTTTCATCAGATCGTCGAAATACTCGGCCTCCCCGTAAGCTTCGGTCAGCACCGATACGGGCCCCTGATGCATACAACGGAAATTGCGGGTGTGACGGGAGTTGCCGCCCCGGAAATGGATGGGTGCTCCTTCCAGAACCGCGACCTTGGCACCGGTTTCAGCAGCCGTCATGGCGGCGCAAAGCCCGGCGTTACCGCCACCGATGATGACCACGTCATAGCTATGTGAGTTAATGGCCATTCAAAGATCCCCGGATTTTCGTGTGGCTTCAATATAGGCGGCGAGCCCGCTCTTCATGGTGAACTTTGGCACATAACCCAGATCCCTGCGCGCCCTCTCGACTATCAGCGCGCCTTTTCTGACGGCAAGCGCCGAGCCGTTGGCAAATCCGTGTGCATACTCACCCGGACCGGCCGAAATGTCGGCGCCGGGCACCAGTTCCTTAACAATATCGACCATGTCCGCCAACCGGGTCGCCGCACCGCTTCCCAGATTATAGGCGTCGTGCGGGCAGGAGGTCTGATCCAGGGCCAGCAGAACCCCGTCAACAACATCATCAATATAGGTATGGTCAACAACCATGTCGGCCCCCCAGGGCAGATGGCAGGCGGTTCCATGGACGGCGGCATCGACAAAAATCTTGGGAACACGTTGCCGCGGCAGTCCCGGCCCATACACCCAGCAGGTCCGCATATGGGTAATTTCGGTGCCGTACATGGCCTGATAACTGCGCGCCAGATGTTCGACCGTCAGCTTGGAAATGCCATAGGGCATGAGCGGGTTCTGGGCATGGCTTTCATCAATGGCCGGCTCTTGAAAATGACCATAGGTTTCTTCGGAACTCATGTGGATGATCCGTTTGACGTCGAACAGGCGGGCCGCTTCAAACAGATTAATCGATCCTTCCACATTGACCTGCATGGTGCGCAACGGTGCCTGCACGGAGGCAAGAACGCCAACAATGGCCGCACAATGGATGATCCCGTCGGGTGGTGATTGCTTGATGATCTCGACCAGAGACGACCACTCGGTAATTTCACAGATCCGGGGGACAACCGCTTTGTTGGCCTCTGCCAACTGGCTTAAACCTGAACCGATGTGCATATCAAGCGCGGTAACCCGGTCGCCACGGCCAGCCAGTGCCTTGCACAGGGCCAGCCCGATAAAACCGGAGGCGCCGGTAACCAGTATGTGTCGGCTCATGCGCCTAGCCCCCCATGGTGAAGATCAGTTGATACAGACCGCTGTCGGGCGGTCCCTGAACCAGGCGGTCGGTCTGTAAAGCCGCGGGATCAAAATGCTTTTGTCCCGCAGCCGTGACCTGTGCCGCATCGTTGCCGCTAACCATGATGACCCCGTCCGCCATCTGATCCGGCTCACCGCGAATTTTCTTCTCCTTTGTCGGAACACCAGTGCGCAACGGATCAAGATTCCAGATCTCGACACTGACAATCCCGGGCTCTGCAAGCGCCGCCTCGGCCCGGGCGGCAAGGCCTTGCGCCGCCGCAGGCCCGGCAAAATCTTCGCCGACACAGCGCATGGTCTGCACGAACCCGCCATGGCCATCGCCAAACCGCTGTGCGCGCTCGCAGACCAGACGGCTGGTATGGCGGTAATGGGGCATCATCAACCGGGTTAACGGCGACGGATTGTCGACCCGGTCCAGATAGGCCCGGGATTCCAGAACGGAAGGATCATCGGTTTCATAGAACACAAAATAGCCGGGTTCGCCGGCCAGCGCCCGATGGCGACGGGCCGAATGAAAGCCGGGGATACCCAGCCTTTCTGAGTGATGTTCATGGTTGTACCAGTTGTTCACAGCCTGCTCATGGTCGGCAACCATGTCGTGCCAAATCGCCAGGATACCGTGGGGTCCGGATTTATCTGTCACCTTGATGTCACCTTAATTCCAAACTCAAGCCGGGCTCGATTGCTGAAAGCCATTGCGGAACCGAATACGGCACTCGGCCAAATCCAGGTTGCGCCTGTATACGGTCGGCGGCCCGTCCTTGACCTTGACCAGCACAAAATGCGGACCCGGCGTCTCGGCCAGAAATCCTGCAACCGCTTCCAGATCACTGGCTGTTGCAACGGTCATGATTGATGAAATTCCGGCACCCTTCGCCATCATCGCCAGGTCGGTCCTGTTCGACGTATGGCCGGTCTGTCCACCGGTTTCACCGTGGCAGCCGTTATCAATACAGACAATCGAAAGATTGCCGGGGCCGATGGTGGCGATGGTCGCCAGGGAGCCGACATTCATCAGCAGTTCCCCGTCGCCGGTGATCACCGCAACCTTGCGATCCGCCGCCGCCATGGCGACACCAAGTCCGGTTGACGCGGCTGCTCCCATGGCACCTGCCATGGAATAAAGATGCGCTCCGTCCTTGGTCAGGCCCGCCGCATCGCGTGATGATCCGGCCAAACCCGATATGAACAGATAACTGTCAGGGTCTGGGAATATTTTTGCAAGAACCTCACGCCGGTCCAGGGTAATTTGCGCCATTTCATTAACTCCCGTCAAAATTTCTTGGCGCCCAGAAAGCGCTGGGTAAGGACAAGGGCAACGGATGTGCCGGCGACAAAAACCGCCGACAGGGCCGCCCGCGCTGCCGGCATTAGCTCTTCAAGACTGTCCACCTTCATCACCTGCACCCCCATGGCCGTCAGGATCGGTTCCACGGCCTGGCCCATGGGATACTGCCAGGGGTTTTCCTCGCCATAGTCACCGCGCATGGTAACCATCATCAGCACCGGAAAGCGCCCGCCTTTAACAAAAGACAGGAAGTTGGGAATGTTGCCGACCCCCGAAGACTGCATGCAGACCACTGCCTTGCCGCCGACCAGATCGGCACCTGCGGCGACGGCAATACCTTCCTCTTCCGTTGTCAGCAGAACGGATGTGATTCCATTTTTTTCATTTACATGCTCGATCAGCCGCTTGTTGCCGGCGTCCGGCACATAGGGAAACAGCGTCACCCCGGCGTCCACGAAGGTTTCCAATAGCTGCTTTGACCAGTTTGTTTCGGTCATTTCCGTCTCCTCGGCAGTTCCACCCATCAGACCATGCCCCCGTTCGGCTGCACAACCTGGCCCAGCACCCAGGATGATTTTTCGGATGCCAGAAAACTAACCACTTCGGCGATTTCCGAAGGATCGGCAATTCTGTTGAGCGGGCTGAAGGATGCCATTTTGGCAATCACCTCATCGCTTTTGCCAATTCTGAACAGGTCCGTATCAACCGGCCCCGGGGCAACCGCATTGACCCGGACCTGGCGGCTGGCCAGTTCCTTCGACATGGCGCGGACCATGGACTCAACGGCGGCTTTGGTCGCCGTGTAGGCGCCGCCATTGGGTGGTGCGAAGCGGACCATGGATGTGGTGATGGCAATGATCGTGCCGCCGTCAGGGACCCGTTTGCCGGCTTCCGTCAGAATATTGAAGGCACCGACAATATTGACGTCAACCAGCTTGCGGAAGTCGTCCGGATCAAAACCGGTAATCGGACCCGGCGCCACGTTGATCCCGGCATTGGCAACCACACAGGTGGGGGCCGCACCGAAATCTTTTTCCACATCGGCAAACACCCGGGCGACCGCATCCAGGTCACGGATATCCGCCGCATAGGCTTTCACCCCTGGCGTCGCCGTTGCAGGTGGATTACTCACATAGGTATAGGCCAGATCGAACCCGGCGTCGGTCAGGGCCTTTACACAAGCCGCGCCAATCCCCCGCGATCCTCCAAATACCAAAGCCACTTTCTTGCTCACACTGCTCCCCTTTTCTTTTTACTGGTCACGTTGCTGTCTATTTGTCTTCAATCGGTGTTGTAACCACGATGAAGGTCAGGTCTGTCAGGCCCGAATTGGCAATGGAATGCGGCACCCCTGGCGGCAGGAAGATCACGTCATGCTTGCGAACTACGGTTTTCTCGCCGTCAATTTCCATCAGCCCTTCGCCGTCCAGCACATGATAAACCTGCTCCTGCACCTTGTGCGAATGCAGTTCCACATAGGCCATCGGCTGGTAAGTGGATATGCGGTAGTCCAGTTGCCGGGATCCGGTTGTCTGCGGCCCGACCAGGGCTTTCGACAGGGCACCGCCAAAATGCCCGGGAAACTGCTGCCAGGGCTCTTCGGCAATATTGCGTATGCTTGCTTTGTAAGTCTCGGACATGATTTTCTCTCCCTGATTTATAGATTTATTCCGGACGCCACGGCCCGCCAAAAATCGGTTCTTTGGGCGGGATCGGCGGCAATGACCAGGCACCTGTGCCCGGTGGGCGGATATCGGCATCAACATGAACATCGATAAGTGCCGGCTTGTTCAATTGCACGGCCTGTTTCAGGACATCGGCAAAATCCTGCGACCGGGTAACCGTATAGGAGGCGACACCGGCGGCTTTCGCCCACAGGGCAAAATCCGGGTTGTAAGGCTCTTTTTGCTCGCCTCTGTAAAACGCGGTGCCGATCTCGCGCCCGTCAAAATAGGCATATTGCAGATCGCGGATCGCCGCCCAGGCGAAATTGTTCCAGACCACCCAGACCACGGCGATGTCATATTCCACGGCCGTACAGAGAACGTGCGGCACCATGGTAAAACCACCGTCTCCGCAAATCGAAACACAGGGCCGGTCCGGGGCCGCCAGCTTGGCCCCCAATATGGAACTGGGGCCAAAGCCCATACCGGAATAGCCCCAGGTATTGAGCATGGTTTGCGGCTGGCGGGCTTCCCAGAACTGCATGAACCAGTTGTGATGGATGCCTGAATCGAGCGAGATGATTGCATTGTCCGGCAACACCGCCCGGCAGTCTGCAACAATGCGCTCGGGACGAATCGGCGAACTGTGCGTCTCGAACCCCGGCTTGATGAAGGCCTGCCATTCCGCCCGCCATCCGGCGATGTCACTCTGCCAGGATGGCAAACGCGGCGTCGCATCGATATTGCGGCGGTCCAGTTCGGACAGGATCTGGATAAGAAAGGCTTTGGCATCAGCCAGGATTCCCTGGTCCGGGGCATAGTTGCGGCCAATCTCGTCGTTATCAACATCCACATGAATAAGCTTGGTATGGGGGAAATTCCACGAATAACCGGGCATCCACGACGACGAGGACCGGTCATCGAAGCGCGCCCCGATAGCCATCACCAGGTCCGCATGGCGACCGGCCTGGTTGGCCGGATAGGCGCCGTTGCGACCGATAAAACCGAGCGACAGGTCATCGCCCATGGGCAGGCAACCCATGCCATTGGGCGAGCTGATGACAGGGATGGAAAGCCGTTTGACAAGCGCCGTCAGTTCGGCCGATGCCTCGGACAGGGTGACCCCGTGGCCGATGAACAGGACCGGACGTTCGGCCGCCAGCAGCGAGTCCGTTGCCTTGGCAACGTCGTCCTCGCTGGCTCCGCTGCGACGCGACAGGAATCCCTTCCAGGCCGGTTCCAGCTTCAGGCTTTCGTCGGCCTCTTCCATGAACAGATTATAGGGAACGTCGAGATTTACCGGGCCGGGCCGACCGCTGGTCATGGTCGCTGCGGCCTGGCGCATGGCCAGCGGCAGCATCTCGACCCGGGTTGGCTGAAAACTTCTTTTGACTACCGGCTTGATCACATTGTTGAAATCAGCCTGGTGATGGCGGTTCAGTTCCTGGAACGGTCCCCGGTTAAACTGCGAGGTAGGCACATTGGCGGTGATCGAATAAATCGCCGACGAATCGGTCTGGGCGACGGCCAGGCCCATAATCAGGTTGGCCGAACCGGGACCGGTCGAGGTCAGGGTCGCGGCCGGTTTGTGACTGACACGAAAAAACCCGTCCGCCATATGCGCCGCCGTCTGCTCATGACGCGGCGAGACCAGCCTGACCTTGTCTTTCACATCATAAAGCGAATCCAGCAGGCCGACGTTGCCATGCCCACAAATCCCGAAAACATAGGGAATTTCCTCTTCCACCAAAAACTCGGCTATCAAGTCGCCGCCTGTGCGCTTCTTCATTCGTCCATCCACCCATGATCAATTGCGATGGTTAATCGCGCTATAAAATAAAACCGGTTTTAAAAACATCGGCGTCGCCGAGCCTTGGCTGACGTCTTCGTGATTTATTGCTCTTCCCATATTGTATTCATATGTATACAATATTTTCAAGCGTGCTATTGATTTATTTTTACCGTTGATTTTACCACCAAACCAGGCGCCACAGGATAGTGCATTTATGACACATCATCGCAAAACCACGGGAATGGATATTTATCAGTCCATCTACGAAATGCTGATCAGTGGTGATCTGCAGCCGGGCGACCGGGTTACCGAGGCCAAACTGGCGGAAAAGTTCGGGATCAGCCGGACCCCGGTCCGCGAAGCCCTGAGCCGGCTTGAAACCCAGGGCCTGCTCCAGCACCAGCCCTATCGGGGCATGGTCGTACCGACGCTTGGGCATCAGGAAGTCACCGAGCTTTACGTCATGCGCGAGGTGCTGGAAGGCACTGCCGCCGCTCTCGCCGCCAAACACGCAACGGATGCGGAAATTTCTGTCATGAAGGACATTGTCGCCGAGGACGCAAAGTCCCTGTCCGACGTCAACCGTCTGGCCCAAACCAACAAACTGTTTCACCAATCCATCCACCGGGCTGCCCATAACCGCTATATTCTCCAGGCCCTGAGCGCACTGGAAGAATCAATGGCACTGCTTGGCCCCACCTCACTGGCGGTCAATGAAAGGGCCAAACAAGCCATCTCCGAGCACGAGGAGATTGTCGGGGCCATCGAACGGCGCGACAGTCAGGCTGCGGAAAAAATTGCCCGCACCCATATCCGGGGCTCCCATAAGGCGCGCCTGACCTTGATGTTTAATCGTGACATACGCGCCACCGCTTCCGCATCGGAAGCCCTGGATCCAAAGCAATGAACAGCCAGCTGGATACCGACTATGACGTGATTGTCCTCGGCGCCGGCGCCGCAGGCATGACCGCGGCCTGCGTGGCTGCAGCGCAGGGCCTGAAGACCCTGCTGGTTGAAAAGACCGCCTATATCGGCGGCACCACGTCTTATTCCGGCGGCATGTGCTGGGTGCCCAACAGCCATAAAAGCCAGGAGGTCAGCTCGGATGACACGCTGGCAAAAGCCGGTAGCTATCTGCAGGCCGTCGCCGGCAGTGAAACCGGTGCCGACAGGCGCGCCTACTTTCTCGAACGCGGTCCCGAAGCGATCAGGTATCTGGACGCGAACAGCGAGGTGAAGCTGACACCGCTGGCCTTCTATCCTGATTATTATCCGCAGGCACCCGGCGCATCGACCTCGGGCCGGGTGATGGAACCGCTGGCCTTTGATGCCAGGGAACTGGGAGCTGATTTCAAGCGGCTGCGCCCGCCGTTACCGGAGTTCACCCTGTTCGGCGGTATGATGATCGCCCGCGCCGACCTGGTTCATTTCCGCAAGGTCTTCAAGTCCGTACCGGCGACCCTGCGCGTTGCCTGGCTGACCCTGCGTTATTTCATCCAGCGCCTGAGCCATCACCGGGGAACCCGTCTGGTGCTGGGCAATGCCCTGGCCGCCCGCCTGCTCCGCTCTTTGCAAAAGCGCGACGTTGCCATCCAGCTGGAAACCACCGTGCATGAACTGCTGTTCGATAATGCAAGGGTGACCGGGGTAAAGCTGAAAACAAAGGACGGCATGAAAACCATTCACGCGCGGCGCGGCGTGATCCTGGCAACCGGCGGCTTTCCCCACAACCCGGATATGCGCCGGGACTATCTGCCGGCGCAGGCCAGCCCCTATTCCGCCACCGCACCCGGATCAACCGGTGACGGTCTGAAACTGGGGCAGTCCGCAGGCGGAGCCGTGCCCGAAGACGGCAACAATGCCTATTGGGCCCCGGTATCGCGGTTTGTCCGCGAAGATGGCACCCCGGCGGTATATCCCCATACGGTCACCGACCGGGGCAAGCCGGGGTTCATGGCGATCAATGACAAGGGCGAACGCTTCACCAACGAATCCAATTCCTATCATGACTTCGTCCAGGGCATGTTCCTGGCCTATCGCAACCGCCCGTCGATCACCAGCTATCTGATCTGTGACAGCCGCTCGCTTTGGGAATATGGACTGGGCGCGGTCAAACCCCGCAACATCGGCCTCAGGCACCATCTGAAGACCGGCTATGTCACCGCCGCCGACAGCCTTGACGAACTGGCATCAAAAATCGGCGTCGATCCGCAAGGGTTAACCGACACCGTCGCCGTCTATAACCGGGACTCTCTGGCTGGCGTCGATACCCAGTTCGGGCGGGGCAGCAATGCCTATCATGCCTATACCGGCGACCCCAACCACCAGCCCAACCCCTGTATGCGGCCCCTCGAAACGGCCCCCTATTACGCGGTACAGATTTACCCCGGTGATCTGGGAACCGCCGCCGGCCTGAACACCACCAAAGACGGCCAGGTGATTGGCCGGCACGGCAAACCGATCGAGGGGCTTTATGCCTGCGGAAATGATATGGCGGGGATCATGACAGGCAGCTACCCGGGGCCCGGCATTACGCTGGGGCCTGCCCTGGTATTCGGCTATCTGACCGCCATGCATATTGCCGGTAAATAAACCGCGCCGCACCAAGGCCTGCGGTGGCCTGTTGCCGATGCCACCTGCCACGCAAGGCTGCTATACCGACTATAGGTAAATCTTATGACGATCAGGCCGAATTGAAGTTGGACTTTTGCTGATTCCATTGGAAGATGGCTGCGAAAACAACCCTTACTTCGATAGGATATGACAATGCCTGATAACAAAACGGTCCTGGTCATCAGCGCGCATGCCGCTGATTTTGTCTGGCGCGCGGCGGGTGCCATCGCCCTGCATCAGGAAAAAGGCTACGACGTGACCATCGCCTGTCTGTCCTATGGGGAACGCGGCGAATCGGCCCGCCTGTGGAAAGAACAAGGCGCGACGCTCGAAAAAGTGAAAGCGGCGCGCCACAAGGAAGCGGAAGCGGCGGCGAAAGCCCTGGATGCCCATGATATCCAGTTTTTTGATTTCGGCGACTATCCGCTGGAAATCGACCGCGAAGGCAAATACCGGATTGTCGATTTGATCCGCAAGGTCCAGCCCGCCTTCATGATGTGCCATTCGCAATGGGACCCCTATAACACGGATCACATGTATGCCACCGAAATCACCATGGAGTGCCGGATGATCGCCCAGGCCTGGGGCCACAATCCGGGCGAGAAAGTGCTCGGTGCGCCGCAGCTCTATCTGTTCGAGCCGCACCAGACCGAGCAGATGCAATGGAAGCCCGATGTGTTTCTCGATATTACCGATGTCTGGGACAAAAAACGCGCCGCCATCGAGTGCATGGAAGGTCAGCAGCATTTGTGGGATTTCTATACCAATGTCGCGGAAAACCGCGGCAATCATTTTCGCCGAAACTCCGGCGGCCAGTCGGGCGGCCGCAATGCCCGCTATGCCGAAGGATTTCAGTCTGTTTACCCCCGAACCGTGGATGAATTATAATGCCTGTTGTTGTCCAGAACATTGAAAGAGCCGACCAGACCCTCATTGATGCCTTAGGGGTCTGTGGGGTTGCCACCGTGCACGAGGCCCAGGGCCGCAAGGGACTGCTGGCGTCTTATATGCGGCCGATCTATTCCGGCGCCCGGCTGGGCGCATCAGCGGTCACCATATCGGCGCCACCGGGCGATAACTGGATGCTGCATGTGGCCATTGAACAGGTCAGGGCCGGCGACATTCTGGTGCTGGCGCCGACCTCGCCCAGCGAAGACGGCTACTTCGGCGATCTGATCGCGACCTCGCTCAAGGCCCGCGGCGGCATGGGACTGATCATTGATGCCGGTGTCCGCGATGTCCGTGACCTCACGGAAATGCAATGCCCGGTCTGGTCGAAAGCGATCTTCGCCCAGGGCACGGTCAAGGAATCCATCGGCTCGGTTAACACCCCCGTCGTCTGTGCCAACGAGCTGGTCAATCCCGGCGATATCATCATCGCCGATGATGACGGGGTCTGTGTGGTCCGGCGCGAAGAAGCGGCAGTGGTTCTGGAAAAGGCACGGGCCCGCGAAGCCTCGGAAGCCGATACCCGCAAGCGGCTGGCAGCCGGCGAACTGGGCCTCGATATCTACGGCATGCGTGCACGGCTGCAAGACAAAGGCCTTAAATATGTCTGATGGCGTGCCCTGCATGTGGATGCGCGGCGGCACCTCGAAGGGCGGTTATTTTCTGGCCGCTGACCTGCCTGAAAGCACCGCAGAACGGGACGCTTTTCTGTTGCGGGTCATGGGCTCGCCCGATGAACGGCAGATCGATGGCATGGGCGGCGCTGACCCGCTGACCTCAAAAATCGCCGTGGTCAGCAAGTCAGCGCGCCCCGGCATCGATGTGGACTATCTGTTTCTGCAGGTCTTTGTTGACCAGGCGGTTGTCACCGATGCCCAGAACTGCGGCAATATTCTGGCCGGCGTCGGCGCCTTTGCCATCGAACGCGGCCTGGTGAAAGCCGATGACGGCGAAACCCCGGTTGCCATCCATATGCTCAACACCGGCCAGACCGCCGTCGCCCGGATCCGCACGCCCCATGGGCGAGTAACCTACCTGGGTGATGCCGCCATAGACGGTGTTCCCGGATCGTCCAGCCCGGTGCCGCTGACCTTTCAGGACACCGCCGGCTCGACCTGCGGAGCACTGCTGCCGACTGGCAATGCGGTCGATATCATCAACGCCATTGAAGTAACCTGCATCGATAACGGCATGCCCTGCGTGGTCATGCGGGCCGAGGACCTGGGCATTTCAGGCACCGAGACGCGCGAAGACCTTGATGCCAACAAGGCCCTGAAAGCCCGCCTGGAGGCCATTCGCCTGCTGGCCGGGCCGCTGATGAACCTGGGCGACGTGCGCGACAAGTCGGTGCCGAAAATGACCATGGTCAGCCGCCCGCTTGCCGGTGGAACCATATCCACCCGCACCTTTATTCCGCGCCGCTGCCATGCCTCGATCGGCGTGCTGGGCGCGGTCAGCGTGGCCACGGCCTGCCTGCTCGAAGGCGCGCCGGCGGCATCACTGGCGGTCCTTCCGGACGGCCCGCGCAAGCAAATGAAAATTGAACACCCGATCGGTCAGACGACGATAATCGCCGAGCTGGACGAGGCGGGAAACGTGACAAGCACCGCCATCCTGCGAACCACCCGCAAGCTGTTTGACGGCTTCATCTTCGCTTAGGAAATAACCATGGACCCCGACTACCTGCCGTTCCACCCCAACCCGAAAAAGCCGGACTTTGTTTTACCGGCGGGAACAGTGGATGCCCATTGCCACGTGTTCGGCCCTGCGGCCAAATTCCCCTATGCGCCGCAACGCAAATACACGCCCTGTGATGCGCCCAAGGAAAAGCTGTTTGAGCTGCGCGATTATCTGGGCATTGCGCGCAACGTCATCGTTCAGGGCACCTGTCATGGCGCGGACAACAGGGCTCTGGTCGATGCGCTCGGAGCCGCCAACGACATGGCCCGCGGCATTGCCAGTGTGCGCCCCGATATCAGCGATGCTGAACTGGACGCCCTGAACGCGGTCGGTGTGCGCGGCGTACGCTTCAATTTCGTCAAGCGGCTGGTCGATGACACACCGAAAGACGTCTATATAAAAATAGCCGAACGCATTTCCCGGCTCGGATGGCATATCGTGGTTTATTTCGAGGCCCCGGATCTGCAAGAGCTGACAGCGTTTTTACGCCAGTTGCCAACCACCATCGTCATTGACCATATGGGCCGCCCCGATGTCAGCAAGGGCATCGATCATCCGGATTTCGAGCGCTTCATCCGGCTGATGGCGGACAACCCCAATATCTGGTGCAAGGTCAGCTGCCCGGAACGCCTGACGGTCAAGGGCCCGGGTTACGAAGACGTTTTTCCCTTCTCCAGCCGGATCGTTGCGCAGTTTACCGACCGCGTCCTGTGGGGAACCGACTGGCCGCACCCGAACATGAAATCCCATGTTCCCGACGACGGCGCCCTGGTCGACGTGATCCCGAAAATAGCCCCCACAGCCGCCCTGCAACAGGCCCTGCTGGTTGATAACCCCATGCGGCTGTACTGGCCGTAGAAACGGGCAGCTGGGCACCGGCATGGTAAACGGCCGGTCTGTAAAGCGGGTACGGTCGTGATGCGTGTAGAATATTAGGGCGGAGATGGGCCGGGAGCCGGGAGGAGACGCGCTGAGTAAGTGTCGATCAGATGCAAACTATACATTTCATGTTTGTTTTCTTCGGTCTTTAGTCAAAGCATAGTCAGCAATTTTTTATTTCGCCGACATGAGTTCTGAAGTGGCTTGCATCAATTTGATTGTATAAACCTGGAACAGCGTATCCGCTTTTTTCTTTTGCTCAAGTATTCCCTCTCCATCACAGGACTGCCCCGCAAAACGTGCTTTCCACTTATATGAAAAATCGTAGAAGGATTCCTGCATCAGCACGTCGGGGTCACCATCGGGAAAAAGCGAGATAGCATTTCGCCCCGCTTTTTCAATACCCGCAGCCCGCTTTGCCCCTTCAGGGCCGTCACACAACTCCGCCATACTGGCAACAATACCTGCTGTCTTGGCCGCGTTAATAGCCGCATTGTGGTAGTTGGCCTTTGCTTGCTCCCTGGTCAGGGAGGCGGCGTTTCCTGACGAAATCGAAGTGCCGATGATTAAGGCGACGACAAAGGTGCCTATATGAACTTTCATACTTTCCCTCTCGAAATTACCAATTTAGGTCCTATTGGATGGCAATAATCAAATTCCTTAATTGACCGAACTCTATTCAAATTGGCCACAATCATGCTCAGGTCAATTGGACGGCGTCAAGATTGTGTTATCTGCTTCGGGTCATTCAGAACCCAATTGACCCAATGAAAATCCGTCTCCAGTCCACCCCCAATGGGCCGCCAATTATGAAACAGCGAAAACAGCGGGCCGGTCGCCGGCTCGGCATTTGCGCATATGCAGGCCCGGGACCACAGCCATAAGAAAAAACGCGGCATTTTCAGAATGCCGCGTTTTTCTTTAGCTCATATTTTTAGGTTTTGTCGCTTTTATCCACCCACCTTGATGCCAGCTTCGGCATAATACTTGAGCGCGCCCGGATGGTAGGGAACCTTGTTGGCCGGTGCCATGGTTTTGGCATTTGCCCCCTTGAAGGCACCAAAGGATTTACCCAGATCCTCCTTGTTGGTGGCGATCGCCTTGATCAGATTGTAGACAACGTCGTCCGGGGTGTTTTTGTTGGCAATCAGAACCCAGGGAATCTGCACAATATTTGCATCTTCCTGCAGACCCGGAAACGACGGGTTGGCCTTTATCGTGACAATATCACCAGCCGGCAGGAACGCTTTGAATTTGGCGATCCCTTCCGGAGACTTGTCCAGCGACACATACCTCAGACCGCCGCGCGAACGCAGCTTCGCATCGACCTTGCGGCCGGCACCGGCGCCAAGACTGACCAGCGACAGATCAACCTTGTCATCGCCCAGAGCCTCCATGCCTTTGACAAAACTCGATACCGGAACCTGCTTGGGGAAATCATCGTAACGCATGCCGCCATTGGCGAGGGCGCCGGCAATGTAATAGGGAATGATATTCGACGCCTTGTATTCAGAGGCGATGCGGATTGAACCTTCCTTACCCTTCAGGTCAGAAATGCTCTTGATACCGGAATCAGCGACAACCATCAGCCCCGTCTTCAAGGGAAACATGGTGCCGACAATTCTGAGATCCGGGTTCACCTTGCCCTCGAAGTTGCCGGTGCCGGTGAACGCATATTCCGCTTCGACGGCGTTGCAGAAGCCAAACTCGACCTCGCCCTTGTTGATCAGCGGGATATAGGCGGCGGTGCCTGCCATCGGTTGCGCACGCGCCGTAATCCCGGCCTTCAGATTGGCCACCTTGGCCACGGCCTGCCCGGTCTTGTAACCCAGGCTGCCCTGCTGGCCGGTGGCAATACCAACCACCTGCGCAGATGCCTGTACGCCATAAAGGCCTGCCAGAACGACAGTGGATACGGCTATCAGATTTTTAACGTTTCTCATCTTCTTCTCCCTTTTTTCTCAGTTGTATATTCTTTTACGCACAGGTTCTAAATCGACAGAACCCGGTCTTCCGCACGGTTTCTGCGCGCCGCAAAAACCAGTATCAGCACAGCCACAGTGCCGCAGCCGAGGGCCAGACCGCCGATCAAATCCGGGGAGGGCACAGGCCCCAGGCTGAGGATCAATGCGGCCCCGATCAGCGCGAAGCCGATCCGGTACAGGGCCGGCAGCAGGCGCGCAAAGTAGCCAACAATGGCAATCGATACAAAAAACACACTGGCCGCGGCCAGAATGAAATCCCACAGGATCACCAGCGGCTCGCCGTTCATCAGAAGCGACGGCGAAAACACAAACAGAAACGGGATCACATAGGCGACCCAGCCAATGCGCATGGCGGCAAAGCCGGTCTGCATGGCCCCGGCCTTGGTGATCGCGGCAGCGGCGAAAGCCGCAAGGGCGATGGGCGGCGTGATCATCGACATCATACCGAAGTACAGAATGAACATATGCGCGGCAATGGGGTCGGCGCCGGCTTCGATGATCGCCGGGCCGACGAGGGCGGCCAGCAGTACATAAACCCCGGAGGTCGGCATCCCCATGCCAAGAATGGTGCAGATGACAGCGGCCAGCAGCAAGATAACGATCAGCGAATTTCCAGCCACCGTAACCAGCAGCAGGGTCAAAGCGAAGCCGAGACCGGTGATATTGAGGACACCGATCACGAAGCCGGCGGCGGCGACGATCAGGATCAGTTCCATTGTCGTCCGCCCGGTTTCCCAAAAACAGCTGACAATGCCGAACCAGCCCATCTTCTTGTCGCCATAGGGACGGACCAGACCGACCCCGACAACCGACAGCGCCGCATAGAGCGCCGCGCGTTCCGGCTCGGCGTTGCCCGCAAACAGGGCATACAGCAGAACCACCAGGGGCAGGATAAACTGCCATCCCTTTTTGAAGACCTCTCTGGTTGTCGGCAAATCATCGTCAACGGGCTTGATCTTGTCCCGTGCCGCAATCAGATCGACCTGAATGAAGGTGCTGCCATAGTAGAGAACAGCCGGAAGCATTGCCGCAATCATGATATCGACGTAAGGAACTTCCAGAAATT
>JABMNT010000236.1 GCA_013203595.1 Rhodospirillales bacterium | reverse complement strand
TTGAAATCCAATTGCCCGTGGCGTCAAAATACGGATCGACGACAAATTTTCCAATCGCATCGCGCGGGTTGGATGGGCCGAAAATGGGAAGCACCAGATAAAATCCCTCATTGACGCCCCATACACCGAGGGTTTGCCCAAAGTCTTCGGTTTTTACCGGATGGCCCAGTTCACGGCTAACATCAGCTATGCCGCCAATTCCGACAACCGTATTGGTCATAAACTTACCGACGGACAGCAGTGCCTGTTCGGGTTCACCCTGAAGTATCTGGTTGGCAACGGTAACCGGGGTCGCCAGATTGACCAGAAAATTACGAACACCGGTGCGAAAAACAGCAGGTAGGTTTTGATTATAAAGCTCAGCAACCGGATTCAACAAAACGGCCTGAAAGAATTCGTTGAACTGAAAGATGGCACGATTGACAGTTTCCAGTGGATCGTTGACGTCGTCCTCGTCATCAGTGGACTGCGCAACCAGAATGCGTTGATTTTCAGCTTCCGGGTCGGCTTGTTTTTCGCCTGCAAAGCTATTTTGCGCGACCATCAGAAAAACGACGGCCACGATTGCAAGCCCGAGCCCGACACGGTTAATTTTTATTGGCTTCACTGTCTGCTATTCCACCGTCAGTACTTAAATTCAACAAAACGTGTAACAATTCGCTAACCTGTGTGATGCAATGATACATGTATATGTGCCTTGCTTCGAGTCGGTTTTATGCGAAGTTGGATGATCCTGCAACCCGCTATCTGACTATTTTGTCGCAGTGTGGCATAAATGTTTGAAGTATCGGCTCTCATTGTCCCATGTTTTGACAAATCAGATTATTTATCAGAACCTACCGGTAAAAACTTGAGCCTAATGGGATGAAACGAAATCTGGGAAGCTTTAAAATGATTCGTAATATTGCGACAACGCTTATTGTGTCCGGCATTCTTTTCTCCGGGACTCCTGTTCAATCAACCACGAAGGCAGCGGCGACACCGGAAGCTGTGGTTGCGGAATTTCAAAGCCAGCTTGTTGAAGTTATGAAAGTTTCCGAATCGCTTACCCGTCGCGAGCGTTTTAAGCTTCTGGCACC
Source organism: Rhodospirillales bacterium (assembly GCA_013203595.1). Taxonomy (GTDB): domain Bacteria; phylum Pseudomonadota; class Alphaproteobacteria; order Rhodospirillales; family Casp-alpha2; genus JABMNT01. The sequence goes on along the minus strand of JABMNT010000236.1, from coordinate 6,172 downwards.
GGCGGTGGATGCCGCATTTCATATGCCTTTGATGGTTCAAATTGCCGTCGGCTCCCATTGGGCCGATGCGGATGATATCTCGCGGGTAAAAGTTACCGAGGCCTTTCGGGGCATGAGTCTTTCCACGCTGGCCACATTGTTTGACGGTTACAGTGGTGAAGTCTTTGAACATCAAAAAAATAACCCCGGGCCTTCCGGTACCATAATCGTAATGACGGATCTGGTTAAAACCGACAAGTCACGAATCAAGATCGCCTATGTAACCCGCAATTTCAAAATTGGCTGGCGGATTATTGATGTCATTGTCGATGGCGGGATCAGTGAATTAAAGGTTCGCCGTTCCGAGTACCGTCTTGTATTAAAAAACAAGGGTATATACGGTCTCATTGACCTGTTGCAGGAAAAATCGAACCAGCTGATGGCCGAATCTGAACCCAAGTAACTGTCTGACAGCTAATCCAATTATGCAAAACAACAGCTTAGCCTGTATTACCAAATTCGCGTCAGTTGGCTTATTGCTGCTGGTGGTGCTGGCGTTAGCTTTGTGTCCTGTCCGCGCCCGCGCGGCGGCGGATACCCCGGAATCGCTGGTTATCGGGTTTCACGATGTGTTGTTGTCAACCATGAAAGAGGCAACAGCGCTTGGTGTGAAGGGACGCTATCAACGGCTTGAGCCGGCGATTACCCATGCGTTTCATTTAAGAGCAATGATCCAGATTGCCTCCGGCGGCCACTGGCGAAACGCCACGGAGGCTGAAAAAAATCAACTGACTGAGGTTTTTTCGCGCCTGACCATTGCCACCTATGCGGCTCAGTTTGATGGCTACAGCGGGCAAAATTTTGTCCTCACGGGATCGAAGCCCGGGCCACAGGAAACTACACTGGTCGAGACGAAGCTGGTTAATCCCGACGGATCTGACGTCGCCCTTGTCTATGTGACCCGGTTGATCAAGGGGCAGTGGCGAACGATCGATGTTTTACTGGATACGGGAATCAGCGAACTGGCACGGAAACGCTCGGAATACCGGCAAATTCTCAAGTCCGAGGGGGTTGCAGGGCTGGTCAAAACCCTTTCCGGTAAAACCGAATTGCTGCTCGCCAACTAGTGCAGTTGCCCGTCGTTGCCGGCTTCCCGTCGGCTCAGGCATGCCATTAACGCCGGCAAAAAAACCAGGGTGCAGATCAAGGTCAGGGTAATCGCAATTGTTAATAAAACCCCCATGCTGGCCGTTCCCGGATGGCCGGACAGGGCGATGGAACCGAACGACCCCATTGTTGTCAGGGCGCTGTACAGAATGGCCCGGGGCGTTGATGTGGCCATGGCCCCCCCTTCCCCGGATTCACGCCGGGCCCGCAGCACCAGATGAATGGCGCCGGCGATGCCCAGGCCAAACAGCAGGGGAAGGACGATGACATTGGCGAAATTGAATGCCAGTCCAAATATTGCACTGGCCGCCAGGGTAAACACGGCGGCAAGGAGCAAAGGTGTAAACACCAGAAAAACGTCGCGCAGATTACCGAGTACGCTGCCGATGAGAACAGCAATCAGGACGATTGAAATCACCCCGGCCTGAAAAAAAGCCCCCAATATGGCGCGCCCGGCCTCCAGAATTACCACCGGTGACCCCACCGCCCGGGGTGCCAGGCTACGAACCGCATCGACAAAGGCGGTTAGAAGCTGGCGATCCGTCACATCGTATTTGGGAAAGACTTCAACCGTTACCCGACCGTCGGCAGCCATTTTGCGCGCTTTCAGGGCTTCCGGTAAATCGGCAAGGGTGACAGGTTGGGCATTCAGTGAGTCCCTTAACAAATCAAGCTGGGCCGGCAAATGGACGAGGAGCCGGCGTTCCAGAGATTCTGCCCCGCCTTTTTGATCGGCGATTTTGCCCAGGACGTCGGCAACCTTTCGCAAATTGGCCGACGGTGCGGCGCTTTCCAGCTTGTCGATAAAAGATGCCAATGCGGCACCCGCTGTGATCTCGGATGCCATGGAGCCACGCGGGGGGGCGAAGGCCGGTGCTAAAAACAGGCTCATTGAGGCGATCACATCGCGCTTTTCGTCCTGATCCTGTGGCACATAGTCGGCGATGGTTTCGGCACTTTCGACTTCATCCAGGGCCGACAGTTTCGCCGCCAGCTGTATGGCACTGTCCAAATCCTTTGCCAATATATCAATGGTATAGGGAGATGTGCGGCTGTCGGCCATGAGATCGATGAGCGTGGACATGGATTCTGTTTGCCGGTTCTTCAGGTTTAGCGGGTCAAAATCAAACGCCACCTGGGGCAACGCAAACAGGGCGAGCAGACCGGCGCCGATAAACGTCCAGGTGACAGCCCGGCAACGGGATGAAACAGAGGACTGCAGCAACCGGGATCCGGGTATCCTGGCTGTTCCGACCGCTGTGATAGCGGGTGCAGAAAGCGGCCGGAGGACCAACAGGGCGGGTAGCAGGGTCATATTGGCGATGAGGGCGATGAACATGCCTGTGCCGGCGATCAGCCCGAGTTCCGCCAATCCGTTATAGTCGGTTGGCAGAAATGAATAAAAAGCGATTGCGGCTCCCATTGCTGAAAGGCTGAGCGCTCCACCGACACTACGGGCTGCACCGACCAGGGCGTCGCGGCTGTCCGTTCCGGCCTGAATACCCTCCAGGTATCGCAACGCGTAGTGAATTCCAAAATCGACACTGAGGCCGATAAACAGAACGGCAAAGGCAACCGAGATCAGATTCAGGCTGCCCAGCGCCGCGATGGCGAAGGCGCCGGTCCAGATCAGGCCCACGGCCAGGGTGATCAGGCAACTGACAACCAGCCAGCCTTTGCGCAGGCCCAGGACCAGCAGGGCCATGACCAGCACGAAGGAAAGGATGCCGGCCAGGCCCATGCCTTCCTCGACGCTTTCAAGTTCTTCCTGCTCCAGCGCCACCGGCCCGCTCAGACGCACCCGCAACCCGTTGTCGGCGGTCAGTTGCAACTCCTGAACCAGTCCCCTCACCCCGGCCATGGCGTCGGCGGCCGGTTGCAGGGAACCGAAATCGAGGGCCGGCTGAAGCAGTAAGAACCGGCGGTTTGCATTGGCGCCGTCGTCATCGCCCTGCATCAGGGATCGCCAGGACAACTCGGCAAATCTGCCATCGATCTGGGCCTGGGCCACGGCGGTGATTCTATCGAGAAACGGACCGATCTCGACGGCCGCGACATCGCTGTCTGAGGCCTCTGCATCCAGGGCCTTGCCCAGCAGGGTAAATAATCCGTTTAAACTGGGATCGCGCCACAGGGACGCCAGAAACGGCTGGGCGTCGGCGAGCTTGTCGCTGAGCGTATAAAGCCCGTCAATATCCAGATAAAGCAGTCCGTTTTTGCGAAAAAAAGACTCTCCGGCCAGATCGTAAATGCTGCCATACAAGTGCGGCTGCGCCCGCATTCTGGCGGCCAGTCGATGCGCGGCGGCATCGGCCAGGTCGATGCTCTGGCCATCGATGACAACCAGCAACGTATCCGAGAATTGGGGAAATGCCGCATCCATCTCACGATTGAATTTTCTGAAATCCAGTTTCTCCGACAACATGTCGCCGGTCGAAGTATCGACCGCCAGATTGCGTGACAGAAAAAAAATACTGGCGATGGTCAGGCACAGCGCCGTAGCCACCACCAGCCAAGGCCTGGCCGTTACCGATCGCGTCCAACGCGCCAGCAAATCCCGATAACCTTCAACTGCCGATGCCAACACCTAAACCGCCTCTTCCTGTCTGGCAGCGCTTATAGCGCTCTCCATCGGTAGCTCCAAGGCAAGCTTTCGCCAATGTCTATATGTCAGGCAGCTGCACAGGGCGTACCTATATAGGCAGGACCTGTTCTGGTAAGGTATAGAGCTTGACCGGTGTCGATTGCCCACGAACGTTGGTTTCGCCTACATACTGGCTCAGGAGCCCATGGGTTTGGTCAAGGGTCGCCTGGGTTGTCAGGATATAGGTTCCAAAATCCTTATTCATATTTTCGATCCGCGCTGCCAGATTCACCGCATCACCGTGTACGGTGTAATTCAGCCGCCCCTGCGCACCGACGGCGCCGGAGATCAGGCGACCGGAATTAACGCCAATGCGGGCGCGAACCGCGTGTCCGTGATAGCGCCGCTTGTCGCTGTGATCGCGCATTTCCAGGGCCGCAACCAGGGCATTTCGGGCGTGCATCGCATGGGCAATGGGAATGTTGAAGGTTGCCAGAATCGCATCTCCCTGGAATTGCGTTACCACACCGCCGTGCCGTTCGATGATCTCGACCATGTCACTGAAATAGGCGTTCAGCAGGGCAACGATGCCTTCCGGGCCGAGGTTTTCGGTCAGGTAGGTAAACCCTTCGATATCGGCAAACAGGACGGTCGCAATGGCCTCTTCGGTTGGCAGAACGCCGTTCTTTTTTAACAGCGATTCAGCCACCTCGGCGGGTACATAGCGTCCCAGGGTCTGGCGAATTAAGTCACGCTCGCGCAATCCAACGATCATTTTGTTGAAGGACTGTGCGGCTTCGTCAAATTCCAGGATATTGCTGGGCGGTAAATCCTTCACCTCGGTAATTTTATTTTGGCGAACCAGTTCCATGGAACCGGCCAGCGAGCGAATGGGGCGACTGAACAGGATGCCGGCATAAATGGCGACACCAACCGTGAGAATAAGGAAGCCGACGGCGACCAGCAGGGTTTGAAACAGGCGCTGGACCGTATCGCCCTCGGCCCGTGCATCGATATAAAGTCCCAGGGTCCATGGCTCTTCGCCATAGCGGGTAATTGACCGGGTAAATATCAGATAGTCGCGATTGTCTCTTTCGACGTGCTTTCCGGCGGTATTCTTCAGATTTGAAAGAATTCTGGGTTTATTCCCCGGGGTCGCCAATAAATCCTCAAGCAGCGTTTCGCCAATTTCGGATATATTTATTGATGTGTTGCCTTGGGGGGCGGTCGCTGGGCTCCAGCTGATAAGTTTGGGGTGGGCGATCAATTTGTAATCGGCGTAATAAATGAACGGCACACCATCCAGGTAGGTTTCCTCGCTCATGAACCGGGATAATTCGGCAATAGGCACGGTTTGAACAAGGACCGCAACAAACTGCCCCTGCGCGGTTATGGGTGTATAATAGGTGGCGATTGACTGCTGCAGCCGGACCGACCAGATCGGCGGTTTCCAGCGCGATTTTCGGTCCTCGGCGATGTCTTCAAAGAGCGCTGACAAGGGTTCACGACCCGGCCATGGGCCGTCATTCAGTGTCATGGTCTGGCGGGTGATTGCGCTCATCCGCCTGTTCGGTTTTAACAGGCCAACGGCCGAAACCTGGGACGCAGCCGAGAAAAAACCGGAAAAGAAAGACTGCAGCTTTTCTGGGTCATCAAGCGTCAACTCCCCGCTTTCAAAGGCCCGGGCGATTTGTACGGCCTGTCTTTCAACGGGTTGCAGATGCTTGTCGACACGTGCCGCGATGGCATTCAGGGTTGCCTCTATTTTTTCGCTTAACAGCTGATTGGTGTTTTTCGATGCCACCGAAAAACCCAGATACAGGACACTGCCGAGGGCGATGGCGACCAACAGACCGAGGCCGGCCACGGATACCAGTTTGATGGGGATCCGCCAGTGTTTCATGTGAGGCGTCACTTTCATGCGATCTATTTGCCCGCGATCTTAAGCTTTAGGCAACAAAAAAGCACCGGCGGAAACCCGCCGGTGCTTTCCGTTTGTTATGGGCCCGATGGCTAGGCCAGCATGGCCAGCATCAAGATCGCAACAATGTTGATGATCTTGATCATGGGGTTGACGGCGGGACCTGCCGTATCCTTGTAGGGATCACCGACCGTGTCGCCGGTAATCGCAGCGTGGTGGGCGTCAGAACCCTTGCCGCCGTGGTGACCGTCTTCGATGTATTTCTTGGCATTGTCCCAGGCACCGCCACCGGCAGTCATGGACAGGGCAACAAACAGGCCGGTGACAATGGTACCCATCAGCATCGCGCCGAGGGCCGAGAAAGCCGCTGTCTGGCCAGAGATCGCATCAACCACGAAATACATGACGACCGGTGCAAACAGGGGCAGCATCGATGGAAGAATCATTTCCTTGATCGCCGCCTTGGTCAGAATATCGACGCACTTGCCATATTCCGGCTTGCCGGTGCCTTCCATGATGCC
>JABMNT010000235.1 GCA_013203595.1 Rhodospirillales bacterium | reverse complement strand
GGTTGGTTTGCCCATTGTCTGCTCCGCTGCGGATGGTGTGCGTGGCTGGACGGCCTGTTCCTGCCATGTCATCTTGCGTGACCGTGGCACACGTCGATGGCGTTTCCGGCACGGGTGGGCAGTTGCTGCCCTCGGGCGACGGTCGTGGTCTTGTGCAACCACCGGATCACCTCGTCGCTGGGCACCATGGCGGCTACGCCGGGCACGGGGACGGCGGTGAATGGGCCCACCTGCATCTGCAGGCCACGGAGATACTTCATCCCAACGGTTTCTTGGTTTCGCTCACCTTTCTCTTTTCCAACCAACCACCTGCCGAAAATGCCTCATGTCCCTCACCCCGATCTCCCTCGCCGATGAAAAACGCAGTCTTCGCGTAACGGCGCTGGAGAAACGCCATGGCCTGGTCGCCGGGGGGGCAACGGATGCCGGTGAACGACTGACCGCCAATGTCATCGGGCTGGTGCAGCGCTTTGCCGGAAGCCACCGGGTTTCCGGCTTCCTGCCCATTGGTGATGAAATCGATCTGGAACCGGCTCTCTATCAATTGGGCCAGCAGGGCCTGACAACCTGTCTGCCGGTTGTCGTCAAGAAGGACCAGCCGCTGATTTTCAGGGAATGGAAGCGCGGCGACGGGCTGGCTAGCGGGCCTTTGACCACCCGCCATCCTCTTGAGTCGGCCGCTGCCTGCACCCCGGATATCGTGCTGGTGCCGCTGCTGGCCTTCGATCTGGAGGGCTATCGCCTGGGCTGGGGCGGTGGCTTTTACGACCGCACCCTGGCCGCCCTGAAAAGCCATGATAAAACGCTGGTGGCGATCGGTATCGGCTTTGACGGACAGCAGGTCGACCGGGTGCCGGCCGACGGCCACGATGTGGCAGTGGACTGGATTGTAACGGAAAAACGGGTCATCGAGATCATGAAAGCAGGCAATTGATGCGCATTTTGATGGTCGGTGATGTGGTTGGCAAAGCCGGGCGCGATGCCATATCAGCCCATTTGCCGCTTCTGCGCGAAAGCCTGAAGCTGGATTTTGTCGTCGTCAACGGCGAAAACGCGGCCCACGGGTTCGGAATCACCGACAAGATCTGTGCGTCCCTGTACCAGCAGGGGGCCGACGTGATTACCACCGGAAACCATATCTGGGACCAGCGTCCGATCATGAATTATATCGACAGTGACCCGAAACTGCTGCGCCCGCTGAATTTTCCGGCCGGTACACCGGGCGCCGGATACGGGATTTTTGCCGCCCGCGATGGCCGCCGGGTGATGGTCATCAATGCCATGGGGCGCCTCTATATGGACCCGCTTGATGATCCCTTTGCGGCCATCGAAAACCTGTTGGCGAGCCATAAGCTGCAGGATGATATTGCCGCCATTGTGGTTGATTTCCATGGCGAGGCGACCAGCGAAAAACAGGCCATTGCCCATATCCTCGACGGCCGGGTCAGTGCGGTGGTTGGAACCCATACCCATGTGCCGACGGCGGATTACCGGATTTTGCCCGGCGGCTCCGCCTATCAGAGCGATCTCGGCATGACAGGCGATTATGATTCGGTCATCGGCATGAAGAAAAAGGATGCGAGCGCGCGTTTTACCACCAAGCTGCCGCAGGCCCGGCTGGAGCCGGCGGAAGGCGAGGGCACGCTCAGTGGGTTGCTGATTGAAACCGATGACGAGAGCGGACTGGCATTGCGCGCATCGCCGGTCCGTGTCGGCGGCTGCCTGACCCCCAGCCAGCCACAGTTCTAGCCGCCGTTGAGCGGTTGTGAATTGCTGATTCAGAGAATCCGCATCGGCTTTGGCGCTCCCTGTCCGTCGGTCAGGCAGAATGCAGCTGGCCATATTGTGCGGGTGAATGGTTGCATAACAGGGCGTTGCCCCGGCCTTGCAACGGTGTCTTTACCTTATTGTCAAATTGTTGCCATATTGCCGTGACATGAAGGCGGTTGTATTTGCTGAAAAGCACCGGATTTTGCCATTCCGCGTCATTGTCTTTTAATGGGTTAAGTATTTTGAATTTTTTTAGGAGCGTTTGAGGAATGGCCGGCCATTCAAAATTTAAAAATATCATGCATCGCAAGGGTGCACAGGATAAAAAGCGGGCAAAGATATTTGCCAAACTGGCACGGGAAATTGTCGTTGCCGCCAAGATCAGCCCCGATCCGGAAATGAACCCGCGTCTGCGTTCAGCCATTTCCGCCGGTAAAGCGCAGAACATGCCAAACGACAATATCCAGCGGGCCATCGCCAAGGCGACGGGTGCCGGCGACGATACCAATTATGAGGAAATTCGTTACGAGGGCTATGGTCCGGGCGGTATCGCCTTGATCGTCGAGGCGCTGACCGACAACCGTAACCGCACGGCGTCCGAGGTCCGTTCCGCCTTTGCCAAGCATGGCGGAAACCTGGGCGAAACCGGCTCCGTCGGTTTCATGTTTGACCGGGTGGGCTGCATTGTTCTTGAAGCTGATGGCGGGACGGCGGACGCGGTCTTTGAAGTGGCTCTGGAATCCGGCGCCTCCGATGTGGAAAGCAGCGACGAATCTCATGATGTCTATTGTGCTCCCGATGATTTCTCGACGGTCCGTGATGCCCTGGAAGGGAAATTCGGCGAGCCGCAGTCGGCCAGCCTGGAATGGAAACCGCAAACCACCGTCGAGGTTGACGAACAGACGGCGCAAACCCTGTTGAAGCTGATCGATATGCTGGAAGATAATGATGATGTGCAGACGGTGGCGTCGAACGTTGAAATTGATGACGAAGTTCTTGAACGTTTAAGCGCCTGATGGACCCGGAGGAATAGAGACCATGCGTCTGATCGGGCTGGATCCTGGGTTGAGAAACACCGGCTGGGGAATTATCGGCGTCCAGGGCAATCGCCTGACCTGGGTGGCCGATGGTGTGGTCCTGACCGACGGCAAACTGTCGCTGGCCGAACGCCTCGTGCAAATTCAGACCGGGCTGCAGGCGGTTATTGCCCTGTATCGTCCCGATGAAGCGGCGGTCGAGGAAACTTTCGTCAACAAGAACCCCGTATCCACCCTGAAACTGGGCCAGGCCCGGGGGATCGCCCTGGTGGTTCCGGCAACCCAGGGCATTCCGGTCAGTGAATATTTGCCAAATCTGGTCAAGAAGACGGTGGTCGGCAGCGGCCATGCGGCCAAGGAACAGGTGCAGATGATGGTGCGTACCCTGTTGCCGGGGTGCCAGATTTCCACGGCCGATGCGGCTGATGCCCTTGCCGTCGCCATCTGCCATGCCCATCACCGGCGTGCCGACAGTGTCCAGAAAATGATGGATGCGGCCCAATGATCGCGCGTCTGAAAGGCATCGTTGAGCGGATCGGTGATGACTGGGTGATTCTGGATGTGAACGGGGTCGGCTATCTGGCCTTTTGCTCGGGCAAGACCCTGTCGCGGCTGGCCGTTGGCGAGGCGGCCGCTCTGGAAATCGAGACCCATGTGCGCGAGGATCATATCCATCTCTATGGATTTGCCGACGAAAACGAACGCGACTGGTTTCGTCTGCTGACCAGCGTTCAGGGTGTCGGCGCGAAAGTCGGGCTGGCCATTCTCGGTGTGTTGAGTGGCGATGAGCTGTTGCAAACCATCGCTGCCGCCGATAAGGCCGGGATAACCCGGGCCCCCGGCGTCGGGCCGAAACTGGCGACCCGGATATTGAGCGAGCTGAAAGATAAGGTCGGTAATCTGGCGCTGGGAACCGGTGGTTCGTCAGCGGCTGCGGTGTCTTCCCTGCGGGCTGTGGCAACGGCGGAGGATTCCATTCTGCGCGACGCCGCGTCGGCCCTTGTTAATCTGGGTTATGCGCCCGCCGATGCGCTGGGCGCTGTTTCCAGGGCCGGTGCCGCCATGTCCGGTGAGCCGACAGTGCAGGACCTGATCCGCGCCGGTCTGCGCGAACTCGCGCCCGCTGAAACCTGATCGCAAGGATGATATAGAGATATGGACGATCAGGACCGGATTATCGCACCCGAGGCGGCGGAGGACGACCGCGAGGGGGACTTTGTCGACATCGGCTCGCGCCCGCGCACCCTCGACGACTTTATCGGCCAGCGCCAGATCCGCGATAACCTGCAGGTGTTTATTGGCGCCGCCCGCAAGCGGACCGAGGCCATGGACCACGTTCTGTTTCACGGGCCACCGGGGCTCGGCAAAACCACGCTGGCGCAGATTGTCGCCAATGAACTGGGCGTCGGTTTCCGGGCGACCTCGGGTCCGGTCATCGTCAAGGCCGGCGATCTGGCGGCTATCTTAACCAATTTGCAGCCCCGCGATGTTCTGTTTATCGATGAAATTCACCGCCTCAACCCGGTTGTCGAGGAGATTCTGTATCCGGCCATGGAAGACCGGCAACTGGATCTGATCATCGGCGAAGGCCCGGCGGCGCGTTCCGTGCGCATTGATCTGCCGCCGTTTACTCTGGTCGGCGCGACGACCCGGGCCGGGCTGTTGACGACGCCGTTGCGCGACCGGTTTGGAATTCCTCTGCGCCTGGTCTTCTATGAGCCGGAGGAACTGATCCGTATCGTTACCCGTGGCGCCAGGCTGCTGGATTTCAATTTGACCGAAGATGGGGCCATGGAAATTGCCCGCCGGGCGCGGGGAACGCCGCGGGTCGCCGGGCGATTGTTACGCCGGGTCCGCGATTTCGCCGATCTGAATGGCGATAAGGCAGTCGATGCCAAGGCGGCGGATGCGGCGCTGACTCGTCTGGAGGTTGACCGCCGTGGTCTTGATGCCATGGACCGTCGCTATTTGACCACGATCGTAAATAATTACGGCGGTGGGCCCGTCGGCATCAATACCATGGCCGCGGCCTTGTCGGAGCAACGCGATACCCTGGAAGATGTGGTCGAGCCGTTTCTCATTCAGCAGGGGTTCTTGATGCGTACGCCCAGGGGCCGGATGCTGGCGCCCGAAGCCTACCGGCATCTGGGCTTGAACCCGCCGAAAACGCCGCCTCAGATGGACTTGCTGGGTGAGGACGCGATTGCCGACGAGGTGGTTGACGATGCCTGACATTCACCGGATGCCGGTCCGTATCTATTTTGAGGACACCGACAGTGGCGGCATTGTCTATTATGCCAATTACCTCAAGTTTGCCGAGCGCGGGCGCACTGAATACCTGCGGCAATTGGGCATCGAAAGCAGCTGGGTCATGGACAGTCTGGGAATTGGACTGGCCGTCCGTCGCTGCAACATCGAATATCTGCGGCCGGCAAAACTGGACGATCAAGTGGTGGTCGAGACGGAGTTGCAGAAAATCGGTGGCGCCTCCATGCAATTGCGCCAGGTCATCACGCGGGATGCCGAGGCGCTGGTTGAAATGGATATCAAACTGGCGAGCATTCATTTCAGTACAGGCCGCCCGTCGGCCTTTCCTGCCGATCTGAAAGCCGCTCTGGTGAAACAAATGAACGCGAGTTCACAGTTGAAAAAATGAACGCGAGTTCATGGTCAAAAGAATGAACGCGAGTTCATGGTCAAAAGAATGAACGCGAGTTCATGGTCAAAAGAATGAACGCGAGTTCATAATCGTAAATGAGATAGGGACGTAGAAGATGGAGAACCAAGCAGTTGACGCGATGACGATGGCAGGATCAGTCGGGGCGCTGGATTTCAGCATGCTGGCCCTGTTTGATCGTGCCGATTTGGTTGTCAAATCGGTCATTATCCTGTTGTTACTGGCATCGCTCTGGTGCTGGACAATTATTTTTCAGAAGTGGCTCGGCATACGCCGTCTGAACAAGCGTTCGACCCGGTTTGAGACGTCGTTCTGGTCGGGCCAGTCCCTGGATGACCTGTATGACCGGATATCAACCGAGCCACGCGACCCCATGTCGGCGGTGTTTGTGGCGGCTATGCGGGAATGGCGGCGGTCGCCGACAAAAACCGGCAACGGCGGGGCAACGGTCAGCCTTGCCGAACGGATTGACCGGGTCATGCAAATCACCGTTCAGCGGGAAATGGATCGGGTTGAACGCTATATGACGTTTTTGGCAACAACCGGCTCGACGGCGCCGTTCATCGGGCTTTTCGGAACGGTATGGGGGATCATGAACAGCTTTCAGGCCATTGCCATATCCAAGAACACCAGCCTGGCTGTGGTCGCTCCCGGTATTGCAGAGGCCCTGTTCGCGACGGCATTGGGATTGCTGGCCGCGATCCCGGCCGTTGTTGCCTATAACAAACTATCGCGTGATCTCGACAGGTATGCCGGACGGCTCGACAATTTTGCCGGAGAGTTTGCCGCCATCCTGAGCCGAGAAATGGAAAGCGAGACTTAACGTGGCCAGTTTCATTACGCCCCGCAAAGGGACATCCCGCCGCCACCAGACGCGGCCCATGAGCGAGATCAACGTCACGCCGTTTGTCGATGTGATGCTGGTGCTGCTGGTGATCTTCATGGTTACCGCACCACTGCTGACAGTTGGTGTGCAAATCGATTTGCCAAAAACCAAGGCTAACGTGGTGACTGGTCAGGATGAACCGCTGGCGGTCAGTGTCGATGCTGGCGGCAATATCTTTATTCAGGATACGGAAGTGAACCTCGATACGCTGGTGCCTCGGCTGATCGCGATTACCGGTAAAAACCCCGATGTGCGTATTTTTGTCCGTGGTGACAGGGCCGTGAACTATGGCCGGGTCATGACCGTGATGGGCCGTATCAATGCCGCTGGATACCGCAAAGTCGCCCTGATCACGTCGCAGGGCGACAGCGCCCCTGTGGAAAAGAAAAAGAAGAGCGAAAAGTAGCCGCCATGCGCTGGGGTTTCCTTACGTCCATCTTTTTGCATTCCGCACTGATAGCGCTCAGCTATTTCGGCTTGCCGTTCCTGCGTAAAACGCCGGTTATTGTGGAGACGCCGATCTTTGTCGAACTGGTGAATGTGGCGGAAATCACCAACGCGCCGCCACCGGTGCCGGAGCCTGAACCAGAACCAGAACCAGAACCAGAACCGGAGCCTGAACCGGAGCCAGAGCCTGAACCGGAACCGGAGCCAGAACCGGAACCACAGCACGAGCCCACGCCAAAGCAGAAACGG
>JABMNT010000234.1 GCA_013203595.1 Rhodospirillales bacterium | reverse complement strand
ACCCTGACGGCGACGCCGATCCCCCGGACCCTGCAACTGGCGCTCAGTGGTATCCGTGAGATGAGCCTGATCGCCACACCACCGGTTGACCGTCTGGCGGTCCGCACCTTCGTCATGCCGTTTGATCCGGTGGTTATCCGCGAAGCGATTCTGCGCGAACGGTTCCGCGGCGGGCAGTCGTTTTATGTCTGTCCCCGGGTCGCCGATATTGCCGCCGTCGAAAAGCAACTGCGCGAGCTGATCCCGGAAGTGAAAATCGGGATCGCCCATGGCCGCCTGTCGGCCAGCGATCTGGAAGACGTCATCAACCAGTTCTATGAGGGGGCCTTCGACGTCCTGCTGTCGACCAATATCGTCGAATCCGGCCTTGATCTGCCGTCAGTCAATACCATGATCATCCATCGTGCCGACATGTTTGGCCTGGCCCAGCTGTATCAGCTGCGCGGCCGTGTTGGCCGTTCGAAAATCCGCGCCTATGCCTATTTGACTTTGCCGCCGAAAAAGCGCCTGACCAAGACCGCGGAAAAACGCCTGCAGGTGATGCAGACCCTCGATACCCTGGGCGCCGGCTTTACCCTGGCCAGTCATGATCTGGATATCCGCGGTGCCGGCAACCTGCTGGGCGAGGAGCAGTCCGGCCATATCCGCGAGGTCGGCATCGAGCTCTATCAGCAGATGCTGGAAGAGGCCGTGGCCGAGGCCCGGGGCCTGGACGGGGCGGCGCTGGCTGACGATGAATGGAGCCCGCAAATCTCGACCGGGGTGCCGGTCCTGATCCCTGACACTTACGTTGCCGACCTGACCGCCCGCATGGGCCTTTACCGGCGCCTCGCCTGGCTCCATGACCAGGCTGAAATCGAGGGCTTTGCCGCCGAACTGATCGATCGTTTCGGCCCGATCCCCGACGAAGCGGAAAACCTGATCAAGACCGTGTCGCTCAAGAACATGTGCAAGAAAGCCAATGTGGAAAAGGTCGACGCCGGGCCGAAGGGCGCCGTCGTCTCTTTCCGCAATTCCGATTTTGCCAATCCGGGCGGCCTGGTTGCCTTTCTGTCGGCGCAAAAGGGCACCGCCAAGCTGCGCACCGACCACAAGCTGGTGTTCATGCGGCGCTGGGACAGCCCGGCTGAGCGCTTTGATGGGGTGCGCTATCTGATCGGGGAGCTGCTGAAGATCGCGACCGCGACGGCGACCTAATGGACCTTGCTGGTGTCGGCACTGACCAGGCCCGGATCACCAACCGCCAGCTCGAGGTCCCATTCGGCACTGAATGAGGTCGAGATGGTCATGTGGCAAAAGGCATGCATCAACTGCTTGTTGAGGGCGACATTGATCGAGGTGCCGTTTTCCGTATCCAGCTTCAACTGGGTGATCCCGGCTTTACCGGGCGTCAGGGTACCGCCCTTGACCAGCAGCGGCCCGGTGTTTGATGTCAGATCGCGGTTGTCCTGGGCATGGGTTTGGCCGAAATTGGCGGCCTGCACGGCTTCCTGATGCTGCATGGCGAGCATGGCGTCGCGGACCTGCGGCATCAGGTCCTTTTTCAGCTCGGCATCCCGCTCCATGGTTTTCATGAGGGCTGCCCACAGCACCCGGATGAAGCGCCGGGTCAGCCACAGTTTGTATTCGGACTGCTCGGCGGTGCCGATGCGCAGCAGCATCCGGTCCTGCTCCGGTGAATAGGTCATGGTAATCTGACTGACGGCGGATTTATCCGCCATGGCGGGCACGGCTCCGGGGTGGCTCAGGCTGCATTGTCGGATACCGCTGCGGCGTCGAACATGCGGGCCAGCACCTGGGGTTCCTGGGCGCCCGAAATCACCCAGTTGTCGTTGAAGATATAAGCCGGAACCCCGTTGATGCCGAAGCGGTGGGTATGGGAGTTTTCATCGTAGATGCCGGTGATGCCGTCGTCGCTGAGCAAAAGCGCTTCCGTCAGGCGCGGCTCGATCCCGCAGTCCTCGGCCAGGCGGACCAGCACCCGGTGGTCGCCGATATCCTCGCCATGCATGAAATAGGCGGAAAACAGGGCTTCCACCATTTCCGTACCGCATCCCTGTTCCTGGGCGAGGGCGATGACGCGGTGCGAATCAACGGAGTTGGGCGTGCGCCGGATCATATCGAAGGCAAAATCGATCTCCACGGAAAGCCCGGCATCGGCAATTGCCCCGTAGACCCGGCCGACCCGTTGTTCGCTGCCGAACTTCTTGATCAGGTGCATGGTCCGGTCGGTGCCGCCGGACGGCATTTCCGGGTTCAGCAGGAACGGATGCCAGCGGATCTCCGGATTCAGATGCGGCCTGAGCGCCAGCGTCTGCTCCAGGCGGCGTTTGCCGATATAGCACCAGGGGCAAACCGAATCTATGATGACATCAATACGCATGGGACCATCCTGTCCAAGAATGGGCAGAAGTCTAGCGCGAATTTGACGGGCAGGGGAGGGAATTTACGGGGACGGCGGCGGGTGAGGACGGTTGGGCGATGGATTTTGAGGCGGGTTCGGCGCGGAAGCTTGATCTGTATCGCGCGAAATCTCAGGCTATGCCCTGACGCCAGGGTCGCTTGTCCGCCTGCGGTTCATTCGTGCTCGATCACGAACTGGCCAACGTCGATGGCGCTATGATCAAATCCGACGGTGCAGTAGCACAGATAATAGTGCCACATCCGAAAAAACTTCTGATCAAATCCCTGGTTCTCTATTTCCGGCCAGTTTGCGCAGAAATTATAATCCCAACGCCGCAGCGTTTCGGCATAGGAGGGAGCAAAATAAAACGCATCTGAAATTTTCAGGCTGGCGGATCTGACGGCGTTACTCAGCGCGGAAGGGCTGGGAAGCATTCCCCCCGGAAAAATATAGCGCTGGATAAAATCCGGGTCCCGCCGATAGGAATCATACGAGCTTTCTTCAATCGTAATAATTTGCAAAGCGGCTTTTCCGCCCGGTTTCAGCAATCGTTTCACAGCCCCCAGGTAAACCGGCCAATACCGCCGACCGACAGCTTCAAACATTTCGATGGATGTGATCTTGTCGAAAGTGCCGCCGCAGTCGCGGTAATCCTGAACCCGTATTTCGACCTTGTCTGTCAATCCCAGGCGTTCAATATGCTGACGGGCAAAGGTGGCTTGTTCCTGCGAAAGCGTCAGGCCAACGACATGACAGCCAAATTCCCTGGCAGCGATTTCCGCAAACCCGCCCCAACCACAGCCAAGCTCCAGAACCCGGTCGCCTTCCTGTAGATCAAGGACCTGACATAATCGCAGGTATTTGCGGCGTTGCGCGTCTTCCAGCGATTCCGTTACATCTTCAAAAAGCCCTGAAGAATAACTCATAGACGGGTCCAGCCATTGCGTGAAAAAATCATTCCCCAAATCGTAATGGGCGGCAATGTTACGACGGCTGCCATCTTTTGTATTCGCTCGCCCGGCATGACGCAGCCGTTCCAAAAACCGTACAATCCAGTGTTTACCTAATGGATCTGACAAGCCATGCATATTCAAATGACCAAAAGCCAGAAGTGCCGGCAGGTCGGATGTTTCCCACTCACCAGCCATATAGGCTTCGGCAAAGCCGGTATGGCCGGAAGATAACAGCCGTTTCATCATGCCAAGGCTGTTGATCCGAAGGTCTGCTTTGCTGCCGGCTTTTGTGCCCTGCGCCACGTGTCGATCCCCTGACGGGAAGTCGATTATCAGTTCTCCGAATTCGATGTGTCGAGACCAGCGACGAATAAGGGCTTCTCCCATATGCGAAAGCAAGTTCGGTTTGAGTTCTGCCTTGTTCTTTTTAGATGGCTTTATTTCTGAAAAGGAAGCGTCCATGCCAACTTACTCTCTATTATTTGTGTAGATACCGTTGCTGCTTGCGATTGCCTGACGGGCGGGTTGGTGACGGAATACCCTGAGACCCTTTAGCCATAGACGCAGGGCCTGCCAATGGATTCCGGCCACCACTTTTAGGGTCATCAGAGGAAATTTGAAAATCACCCGCGTCAGCATGGAATCCGAAATTTCAGCCCTGTTTCCTTTGAAAGAGGCGCTCAGAAAGAAACCGTCGTTATCCGATTGATGAACAATAACCGTCGCTGTTTCCTGCGGTGGGGCGATGCGGAAATTGTATGTGCAATGCAGATCGATAAAAGGTGAGACGTACATTTTTTTAGGGCACTTCTGGCGGATCATACCGTTCGCATCCGGATCAACCGGAATGACGTAGGTATGGCGTTCTTTATAGGTATTGCAAACTTCGTAGAGGATGGCAGACAGTCCGCCGTCGGCTCGGTAGCAGAAGTATGTGCTGATCGGGTTGAACACGAAGCCAAATAGCCGGGGATAGCAAAGTACCCGAACGGGTCCCGTTTCCCGGGCCAGGCCAGCCGCAACAAGCCGTTCCTCGATCCAGGGGCGCAGCGGTTGATCGCCGGTGGTGCCATGGTCCCTGTCATAGAAAGAAATGGGTGCAAAACGATTATAACCGAACAATCTGTAGCGTTTATCCAGGATCGGCAGTTCGTCCAGATCCACAAGCATGGCAAAAACGCTGTATCGAAACCGATGGAATTTCGGCCGCATGCGGCAATGAACAACGGTGCCGGTATAAATCGCTGACTGCACCATCATGCAACATCAGACTTGGCTGACGGGTGAACAAAAATTCGTCCGTTTTCATCTGAAACGGACCATGGTCGGCGTGTTCCACCCAGTTGTTCTCCGACGGCAAGCCCCGACTGCAGCCCATCTTCATGGAAACCGTATCCGAAATAGCTGCCACAGTACCAGGTTCTGCGGTTGCCCTGGAGGGACCATAGCCGTTGTTGCGACGCCAGGGCTGCGGCGTTGAAGAAGGGGTGTGAATAGTCCAGACTCTGCATGGTCTTTTCGGCATCCGGTTCGTGGGTCGGATTTAGCGTCATAAACAACGGCGTTGTCACTTGAGGTAATTGTAATCGGTTCATCCAGTAGGTCACACACAATTGACGGTCCGTCGAGCCGGTTGATTCCATAAAATTCCAGCTCGACCAGATGCGCCTGCGTTTCGGCATCAACGACGGGTCCCTGTGCAGGACAGCCCGGTTTGCCGTATATCGCCAGGCGCCCAACAATTCATTTTCAAGCGGGTCCGCATCCGCAAGCATCTGCAGGGCTTCGTCCGCATGGGCTGCGATTACGACATGATCATAAGACCTGAAATCACCCTGTTGGTCCTCGACAATAACACTGTTTGCAAGACGGCGAACTCTCCGCACACCAACATACCGGATGCGATCCCGATACGGCGCTGTCAACGCTTCGACATAAGCCCGGCTGCCACCGTCAACGGTCCGCCATTCAGGGCAGTTTTTGAGTTTCAGCAATCCATGACTGTGAAAAAACCTGATAAAGGATTGCGCCGGATACTGTGCCATTTCCCGTATTGTTGTCGACCAGATCGCCGCCCCCATGGGGAGCAGATGGTCGTTTATAAAACCCGGGTCATAACCATTTTGGCTCAAATAGTCACCGAGTGTCATTTCATGCGCTGTTGCCGCGGACAGGAAGGACGGGGCATTTCGATAAAATTTCAGCAAACCGACCATCATTCGCCAGAAACGTGGTCGGAATATATTATGCCGCTGTCCAAGCAACCCGTTAAGGCCGGTGCCGGAATACTCAAATTTTCCGTTTTCAAGGGACACGGCAAACGACATTTCACTCGGTTTGGTCGTGACCTCCAAGTGTTTGAACAGTTCTGTCAGGTTCGGGTAGTTGGCTGGATTATAGACAATAAACCCGGTATCGACCGGAATTGTTCCACCCGCAGTCGCAGCATCAAACGTGTTGGAATGCCCGCCCGGGCGGTTGTTTTTTTCATAAACCGTTATTTGATGCCGCTGGTTGAGAAGCCAAGCCGCAGACATCCCGGCAATGCCAGTCCCGATAACCGCTATTTTCATAGAATTTTCACCAGGATGAAATGGGTGTGATGCCTGTTTGTCCGGTTGTAACGCCAGTGGTTCCAGTCATCTGTTTGTTCCCGCTTGTTTTTATGCCGACAAAATTCAAAATTAAATTGGGACATTAGTAAAGAGCATTCTCTATCGTTGTGGCCTGAGAAACAGATTGGCTATCACAACGCATAAGACCAGTCAGGTCGGTTGCTTTGTGTTTTTAGCCCCTTTGACGGCCTGACAACTGTGATTTCTATCACTTTGTGATTTTGATGAAACCTGTATGAAACTGGACATATTACGGACGTGGCCTGTACATTTTGCACCACCTGTAAAAAATGACAACCGGCAGATGAAATGACTGACAAAAACGCCGAGCTCTCGAACGGGAACTACCGAACCCTTTTTGTTTCAGATGTTCATTTGGGAACGCGGCACTGCCAGGCAGAATTGCTTTTTGAATTCCTGGAGTCGCACAAGGCCGAAAAAATATATTTGATTGGTGACATCATCGATGGCTGGCGGCTGAAGAAGAAACGGTATTGGCCGCCATCACATGAAAAAATTATTCAGACAATCCTAAACAAAGCCCGCTCAGGCACCGAAATAATCTTTATTCCGGGGAACCACGACGAACATTTTCGCAAATATGCCGGTCGATTGGTCAGAGAAATAAGAATTCTGGAGCATACCATACACGAAACAGCAAACGGGGGCCGTTATTTCGTTACCCATGGGGATCAATATGACGTTGTGCTTCAGAATGCGAGGTGGATGGCCTATCTGGGCGACCGGTTTTACGAAATCGCCTTAACATCCAACACCTGGTTGAATCTGGTGCGCCAACGCTTTGGTATGGAATACTGGTCGCCGGGTGCTTTCGCCAAACGCCATGTCAAAAGTTTTGTTAATATCATTGGACAGTTTGAAACAGTGGTGACGGATGATATCCGGCGTCGGGGGGTGCAGGGGGTCATATGCGGACATATTCATCATGCCATGAGCCGAAAAATGAATGACATTCACTATGTCAATACGGGCGACTGGGTTGAAAGTTGCACAGCTGTGGGCGAACATTTTGATGGATCACTGGAAGTGCTTTACTGGACGGATCCGGTTCGTCAGCAGGCAAAAGCTCTGACACCTCCGATCAAACCGGCATTCAATGACCCGATCACATAAACAAACACCGCGTGAAGTTCTTGTAACTTTGCCTGTTCGAATAACCCGATGACTTCACTGCTTATCGTTACCGATGCCTGGCAGCCCCAGGTCAATGGCGTGGTTCGGTCGCTGGAATATACCGCCAGGGAACTGGAAAAGCAGGGTGTCCGGATTGAGGTTCTCTCGCCCCGGGAATTTTTGACCATCCCATGCCCGGGCTATCCGGAAATCAGACTGTCTTTGACAACCCGCAGCACTGTACAAAAATGGATCGCGCAATACGATTGCGAACACCTTCACATCGCGACCGAAGGGCCCCTGGGCTTGCTGGCCGGGGCTGTGGCACGGCGGACCGGAATGCCTTTTACGACCGGCTATCACACACGGTTTCCTGAATATGTCGAAGCCCGCATGCCGCTGCCGGTCAGTTGGTTTTATGCCTGGTTTCGCCGCTTTCATAATTTCGGTTCCGGATGCATGGTGGCAACCGAAACATTGAAAGACGATCTTTACCGGCGTGGCTTTCGGAATCTGATGATCTGGTCGCGCGGCGTGGATACGGATCAGTTTCAGCCCTTTGAGGGATCGGTTCTGCCAGCCGGTTTACCGTCGCCGATATTTATTAACGTCGGTCGGGTTTCGGTTGAAAAGAATATCAAGGCTTTTCTGGATCTGGACCTCCCCGGCTCGAAAGTGGTGGTGGGAGGTGGTCCGCAGCTGGCGCATCTTCAGCGGTCTTATCCGCAGGTCCATTTCACGGGTCCCCTATTCGATGACGAGCTTGCCAGGATCGTCAGTAGTGCCGATGCCTTTGTTTTTCCGTCGCGAACAGACACCTTTGGGCTTGTCCTGCTGGAGGCACTGGCTTGCGGAGTGCCGGTTGCCGCCTATCCGGTTATGGGACCTAACGAAGTTATCGGCAAAAGCGGTGCCGGGGTTCTGTCCGATGACCTGCGGCAGGCGGCTCTGGATGCGCTGCATATTCCGAAAGACCGGTGCCGCAGCCGGGCGCTGCAATTCAGCTGGAGCGCCTGTACGCAACAGTTTCTGGATAACATGATGACCGCGCAGGAAACATTTCAGGCTACCAGAAAAACATCAGGTGATCGCTGATGATTTGCTGCGGGCTTTGATGAGGTCTTCGGTTAGTCCACCCGCTGCGTCGGTAATCTGGAGCGGGGTAAAACAGGCCTCGAATTTTGACGGTAACCGGACCAGCGGTGTGTAGGCTGACCGCAATCCGTCGCTCATCGCGCAATACGTCAAAGGTTGTTCCTTAAACGATTGGCGCATTTGGCGCAGGCTGCCCAGATTGACCCTGCCGCCAAATCGGTGAAGCGGGCGAACCAAGGCCAAAGCCGTCTGATCCCAATCGAATTTCCGGCGCCAATGCCAGGCATGTTTGAAGGCATGACGGACAAGGGCTGATTTGCGCCCCCGAAACCGCAACAGATCGGCAACAAAAGGCACAACCTTTTCAAGCGGTTCCTTTGGCCACTCGACCACTTTCTGTCCGTCCATGTCACTTAACAATAGGTTCGGCATCAGCTTTCCGGCGCGCGCCGAGGAATCGAAATAGGGGGTGCCCAGTATCGGAATTGTCAGTGTGAGTAATCCCGGCAAGGGGATTGACGGTTCCTGGATGATTGCGTTCAGTTGCTCATCGACTTCGGCGGTCGTCTGTTGCGTGAAATCGGATATCATACCGTAATCGAAAAACATGCCGTGTTCGGCACATAGCTTTGTCAATTTCAGGGGATCCGACGTCATGCTCTGTTTTTTGTTGAAGGACCGCAATACCGCAGGGTCAAGGGATTCGACGCCAGAAAACACGGCCTTACAGCCATTCCTGGCCATCAGTTCTATATTCTCTTCATGTTTGAAGAAATCCCCGGTGACCAAAGCACCCCATCCGCGAAACTGGCCCTGTCGCCAGCGCGCGCCGATCAGCTCGACACGTCTCTCGAAACTTTGTCTGCTGTTGCCATAGAAATTATTGTCCAGAACCATGACGCCCAGCACGCGTTGCATGGCGTCGAGTTGCGCGGAAATTGATTGTTCGGTGTGGGCCTTATATGTCCGCTGTTCGCCGGTCAGCGAACAAAAAGCACAGGCAAAGTTACAGTTTTTTGTGGTCTCGAGATAACCAACGCCCATCGAAGGCACGGCAAGGTCAAACCGGGGCGCCATTGAATGAGACACGCTGGCGGGGCCGAACAACTCGGCGATGATCGCGGAAATGTCCTCAACATCGCCCTGACAGGAATAATCAAAGATGTCGGCACAAAGAGTGGGAAGGGCGCGCGGAATCGGTCCGCCGATGATGGTGATAACGTTGGGGTTCGCATTGCGGAAATAAGCCGATAACTGATGGGTGCGATCAAAAGCTGCAGTCAGGCCGGTAAAAATGACCACGTCCGGCCAGTCAAACATCCGGGTGTCCAGCAGGGCACCGTGGAAGACTTCATCCCATATTTTTATATGGAAATCGGCGCGGTTGAAGTGCCCGGCCAAATAAATCGGCGCCATCGCGCGCGGGATAAACCACCGTGTCGGGGTGGCCGACCGCCATGGATCAAAATAGGCATTTATGATCAGGATATTGGTTTGTTTTTTCAACGGCTCTATCCAAATTTGTCGGCGACAGATCATGGCCTAAAAACAGTAAAACGAAAAGCTGCCGTTCACATCAAGGGCCAAACCGGTGTCGTTGAAACCTCAAAGAAGGCGTCCCGGGCGGCAAGTCCCGGCCATACAAGAAATATCGACAGGTTTTTGTCAACCAGGCTACTCAGCGCTTTCAAGTCGCTCTGCAATGGCTATACAATGGGTGCCAACGAGTGTCGGCCTGATATTTAATAGGATCGTGAGACGGTCCCGTTTTTTACGAATAGGTTCCATGCAAGAATCTCAAGTTCATGTTGCGCAAATTCTTCGGTCCCATCCCACCTTCAAGAATTTTACGGCGGAGACGATTGCAACACTTACGTCGGTTGCGAAAATGGAGGTTGTCCCGCCTGGTGAGATGATCGTCCGCGAAGGCGAGAAATGCAGCATCCTCTATCTGCTGGTTTCCGGATCGGCCTCAGCCGTCAGAAAGTCGGCAGGAGCAGACCCGATTGTACTTAACGCCATAGCGGAAGGGGACTGTATCGGCGAGTTGGCATTCATGGATGGCGGCCAGCGGACGGCGTCGGTCCGGGCAGAGACACCCTGTGATGTTCTGTTAATTCCGGCGGAAGCACTCATGCGTACGGCTGAGGGGCATGCCGCGATGGGGGATCTTAAAAGCGCCCTTGCCAGCGTTGTTGTCAGGCGGGCGCGGGCCATGAGTGATGACATGCTCGCATCGCTTCGGCAGCAATTGGAAATCAAGACAATTCAGAATCAGTTCGGTTACTTTCTGATTTTTACAATTTCCATCTTTCTGATTTCTACGGCCCTGTTCTACCTGGTCGCCGAACATTACGTTAAGGATGTTTATGATCCCGGGTTCTCCTGGCAAACCATTCTGTTTCTTGCCATACCCTGCCTGGTTGTCATCAAGACCATGAAAATCCCCTTGGCGGATCTCGGGATCAAGCGGGAAGGATTGTGGAGCTCTTTTCGGGAATCCGTTGCTATTTGTATTGTTTTGACGATCCCGGTTGGGATTTACCTGTATGGGTTCAAAGACCCGACTGTGGTCAATCAGTCCGGGGTCACCGTTGATATCTATTTCCTTCTCCAGTATCTGGCCAATTCATTGTTTCAGGAAGTTGGTTCCCGCGGACTTCTGCAGGGCTTGTTTCAGAAGTTTCTGGATGATGCCAGGGGGCATCGTGCAATATTTATGACCAGTACCGTTTTTGCCTCTCTGCACATAACCTTCGGACTCGACGCGGTCATCGTTACTTTTTTCGCCAGTTTTATTTTTGGTTATGTTTATTTGAGGCAGAAGAATCTAATCGGCGTTACCATCCTGCATTACTGGCTTGGCGTCCTGGCCGCCTCTCTGGTCGCGTTTTGAGCTGACCTCATGATAAATGGCGGAGGTTGCGGGATGCAGTTCGGACCCGGAGCCAGACGCTCAAGCAGGCCGTAAGGCCGGTAGCGCAAAAAAATGACGGAGACTGAGGGAGGTTTTTCGAACTTCCTGTTTGATGAATTGGCTGATTGGAACCATCAGCTAGTGCCTTTTATGTTTCCATATCAACATGAAAGGCACTAGCAGGGTGCTGAAAAACACGATTGCAGCGCTGATCTATTAGGTTTTTCGATATTTTTAGGATTAGGAACGATCACTAACGGTTATTTTTTGCCGTTCGTGGTTGCTTCACGGTGTACGGGGTGGCTCCGGCAGGCTTT
>JABMNT010000017.1 GCA_013203595.1 Rhodospirillales bacterium | reverse complement strand
GTATTGTCCTTGCGCAGGCCGCGCATGCCATCCCAGATCCGGCCATCAGGCAGGACTGCTTCCAGCCCCAGCACCAGATCGCGGGCGTTGCCATACTAAAGAACCTGGACTCCTCCGGCATTGGTCGACAGATTGCCGCCAATCTGGCAACTGCCTTCGGCCCCCAAACTCAGTGGAAAAAGGCGGTCGTTGGCTTCGGCTTCGGCCTGAATGGTCGCCAAAACGCAGCCCGCATCACAGGCCAGGGTGAAGTTGACGGTATCAATTTCGCGGATCCGGTTGAGGCGCTGAGTTGTCAGGACGATACCGCCGTTGGGCACCCCGCCGCCGACCAGCCCGGTATTGCCGCCCTGCGGGACGACAGGAATGCCATGGCTGTTGCAGATTGCCAGAATTCGCGAAACCTGTTCTGTTGTATTTGGCTTGGCAAACAGTTCGCAGTGCCCGGTCCACAGTCCGCGCCATTCTATTTGGTAGGCGTCCAGACCCGGTTGCGTATCCACGTAGCCGCCATCACCCAGAACGTCACGTATGGCCTGCAGGCCGACATCGGTATTTGCCATCTTGTGCTTTATTTCCCGGTTGCTTAGAGGATTTTCCAGTTGCTTTCATGCGCAAATAAAAACCACCCGACCGGCGGTTACAACACCTTGCCGGAAATATATGGGAGATTGAAAGTTTAGTGAGCGCCAACCGGGTTTAATGGCGTCATTCACCTTCGATATCGCCGAGATTGCGCAGCACCATATCGCGGACAGTGACGATTCCCAGCAGGTTGCGGTCATGGTCGATGACAAGCCCCCGGCTTAATCCGAAACGTGACAACATGCGAACGGCATACACGATATTCATTTCCGCCGGCAGTGAGATCACCGGCTTTGACATGATTTCATAAATATTTACACGCTTCGGTGACAGGTTCTTGGCCAGAACATTGCTGGCGATGTCTGAAACCACAACCAGGCCGTATTCGTCGTCCGGGTTGCGTCGGTTGACAACGACGGAACTGGTATGGTTCCGTCGCATGAGTTCTGTTGCATCGTGCACTGTGGCAGTCGCTTCGATTGTGATGACATCCGGGCTCATCACTTCTGCGACGGTGGTCTGGATTTTCTCTGTCATAAGGATTCCTCGATCTCGTTTATCAGGGCATTTTGCTGGCTCTTGAGGCCAACCGCATCTTCAATTTCAATTTGAATGGCGACACCGGTGCCCGGTTCTTCATCAAACCGCCCGACCCTGGCAATGGTTTCCAGAATTTCCCGGGCCCTGGGCGCGGCCACCAGAAACAGCAGGACATCGCGCTGAGACGACAGATCAAGCCCCAGAAATGTCTTTTCCGGTACCAGGCCTTCGCCACGCACACTGGTGATGACCGTAGCTCCGGTACATCCGGCCTTGCGTGCCGCCTCCATCACGATATCAGTTTTGTCATCGGCAACAAAGGCCATGATCATTTTAAGGTTCATAATATCTTCTCCTGCCTGGTTTGTTCTTTGCGGCCTCGCAGCATTCGGATCAGCATGTCGTACCCCAAAACCGAGACGATTGGAAATACGCTGGCGAAAGCAATGAGGCCGAACCCGTCAAGCAGCGGACTGCGGCCAGGAATGGCAGAGGCCAGACCCAGACCCAGGGCAGCGACAACGGGTACGGTTACGGTCGATGTGGTGACGCCGCCGGAATCATAGGCCAGCGGGATAATTGATTTTGTGGCAAAAAATGTCTGGGCGATGACCACCGTGTATCCGGCCATGATATACAGGGGCAAAGGCGTGCCCGAGACGATCCGGTAGGCACCAAGACTGACACCAAAGGCGACACCAATCGCCACGGCGATGCGCAGCTCAAAAGCTTTCAAGGCACCGCCCGAGACCTCCTGCGCCTTTATGGAAACGGCAATCAGCGATGGCTCGGCAATGGTTGTTGCAAAGCCGATGGAGGCGGCAAACAGATAGACCCACATATAATCCTGCCAACGCACGGGATCCGTTGGCTCGATCCCCAGAAACACCGGGTTTGTCAGCATCTCGGCCATGGCGTTGCCGAGCGGGAACAGGGCCTCTTCAAGGCCAACCAGAAACAGGCTGAGGCCGATAAGGACATAGAAAAAACCAATCAGGATACGTTTTAAATGGGCTGGTTTCTTACGCAAGACAACAGCCTGGAAAAAAAACAGGATCAAGGCGATCGGCAGCACGTCCAATACCGTTGATCCGGTGACACTAATCAAATGGGCGATGAATTCGGTCATGCGATGATCCCGAAAACCAGCACAAAAATGATCGGAGTCAGGCTGGCAATGGCGATCAGACCAAAGCCGTCAAGCAGCGGGTTGCGGCCTTTGATGGTCGTTGCCAGGCCGACACCGAGCGCAGTTACCAGGGGGACCGTGATTGTCGACGTCGTTACACCACCGGAATCGTAGGCAATGCCGACGATTTCAGGTGGTGCGAACACGGTTATGCCAATGACCAGCAGGTAACCACCGATAATGAAATACTGGATCGGCCAGCCGACCAGGATACGGAACACGCCGACCACAAGGGCGACGCCAACGGAGACGGCGACGGTCATCCGCAGGCCAAAGGCATAGCTTGCTTTGGCCTCAACCGTGTTGTTGATGGCACCGGCCTGACCGGCGATATCCGCCGCTTCCGCAGCAACCGCGATCAGTGCGGGTTCAGCTACTGTCGTGCCAAAGCCGAGCATGAAGGCAAAGGCGAGAAGCCCGACCAGACTGCCTTTGCGGGTCATTGCGATGGCCAGGGATTCACCGATCGGGAATAAACCCATCTCCAGTCCCTGAACAAACAGCGCCAGGCCCAGAATGACGCAGACAACACCGACCAGAACGCTGGGCAGATTGGGGAACGGTTGCTGCAGGACCACGATCTGGAAAAATCCGATAACAATGATAACCGGAGCCAGATCGCGCAAGGCATCAATGATCAGCTTTAGAAATCCATATCGGAACTTGGTCAACAATTGAGGCACTAACACCTGTCGGCAGTGAGTTGAATCTGTCGCGTTTGGATGACTGTAACCAAAAAACCATTATTTAAAAGCGGGTTCTGCCTGCTCCTCTTCCGGTCTCCCGTCTGAACCGCAGGCTGACTTTGCGGGCGACAGACAATTTCACCTCCATTGCTGCGGCGCCTCAGGGTCAGAAAGCTCGGGTTGCGGCCCTTGACAACCGGTCATTGATGGCGCGGCCAAGACCATGGTTTGGAATGGGCGCCACGGAAATCGAGTTTGCGCCCAGGGCATCAAGCCTGCGCAACAGGGAAAACAGGTTGGCGGCGGCTTCCCTGAGGTTTCTCTGCGGGCTTAAATTGTAGCTGGACCCGCCGTCATTTGCGCCGAAGGCGAGAAACAGGCCGCCGTCTTTGCCGCCGGTTGCGTTCAGGTAAACCGGCGTGTCCGGCGAATAGTGGCGCGCTAACATGCCCGGCGATTTCGGCGCATTGTCGTCACTGGTGGCAATCACAACGGGCCCGACCAGGGCCTCAATCTCTTCCAGGGCAATGCCACCCGGACGCAGCAGGGTCGTCGTCGGTGTGGTTAAATCAATGACCGTCGATTCGACACCGATGGCGCAGGCACCACCGTCGATGATCAACGCCGGACCATCCGCCTGCGGGTCCGGCCAGCCGGCCAGGACATGGCTGGCCCTTGTCGGGCTGACGGCACCCGAGCGGTTGGCGCTGGGGGCGGCGATTGGCAGTTGGCATTGGCGCAATAAAGCCTGGGCCACGGGATGGCTGGGAATGCGGATGGCGACACTGTCGAGGCCGGCGCTGACCAGCAGCGACAAGCTGCAGTCTGCACGGCGCGGCAGCACCAGCGACAGGGCACCCGGACAAAACTGCGCACACAGGCGTTCGGCCCGTTCATCAAATTCGACAAACTGCCGGGCCGCCCCGACCGAGGCGACATGGACAATCAACGGATTGAAGGTCGGCCGCCCCTTCGCCGCATAAATCGCCGCAACCGCATTGTCATTGGTGGCATCAGCGCCCAGTCCGTATACGGTTTCGCTGGGAAAGGCGACCAGTTTGCCGTTTCGCAGGGCGCTGCCGGCAGCCGCAATACCGGCCGCGTCAGGGCCTACGAGACGGTCATCAGATTGGGTCGGTGAAGCGGTCACCTGTTGGGTTCTATACCGGGTCCGGCAGCAATGAAGTGCGGATTTTCATGGTCGGGTTTGCCGTAGCCAAGGTCATTGCCCTCGACCGTTTTGACGCTGCCGCCGGCGAACCGGAGAACCGCATGGCCGGCGGCCGTGTCCCATTCCATGGTCCGGCCAAATCGCGGATACAGATCGGCGGCCCCTTCCGCGACCAGGCAAAACTTGAGTGAACTGCCGGCGCTGATTTCCTTGCCGATGGTGAAGTTTTTAAGGAATGTATCGACCTCGGGAGACCGGTGCGAGCGGCTGACGATGGCGGTCAGGGGAGCATCGCCTGGGGTGTTGCAATATATTTGTTTGTTGGCTTCGTCCCTGCGTTTAACGAAGGCGCCGGCGGCGGTGCCGGTATATGTGGTGCCGGTCGCCGGCACGTGGACAACCCCCATGACCGGCTTGCCGTTTTCGATGAGGGCGATGTTAACGGTGAATTCGCCGTTTTTGTTTATGAATTCCTTGGTTCCGTCCAGCGGGTCGATGAGCCAGAATGCGGTGCCCCGGACGTCCGGGATGCGGCCGGCACCAGCGGCTTCTTCACTGACGATGGGAAACCGGTCCGTTAATCCTTCCCGGATCGAGCGCAAGATAACGGCTTCTGCGATCTGATCGGCTTTGGTCACGGGCGAGTTATCATCTTTGGTTTCAACGGCGAAATCCGTGGCATAGACTTTCATGATTTCTTTGCCAGCGCGGGTTGCGATGTCAGAAACCTGTTTGACGAAACCAAAGCCTAGATTCAACAACGGGACTTCTCCTTAACTTCAGGTTTTCCGGTAACCGGGATCGGGGCCGATCATCATCGTCCGGCATTATATGTCAATAGCATCTGTCGACTAGGACAGGTTTAAACCGGAAGTCTCCGCCGCAATGAACCGCCATGCCCGTACCTGCTCCGACCAATGGTTTGGCGGCATGCCGGCCTTGATCTTCAGCCGCCTTAAGAAATCCTCCCGGCGTGGCAACTGGCTCCACACGGAAGGCAGGAATAAGGCGCGCATACGGCCATCTTCAATAACCAGACCATCGGTCCCGGCACGCAGTTGCGCAATCAGTTCGTCTTCGCTTTTAAAGACGATGGGGGCCTGCGGACTTAACACAGAAACAGAGATGTCGATCGTTTCCCGCTCCTGTGCTTCCACTTTTGGAAACCGTGGGTCTTCAAAAGCTGCCCGGTAGGCATTTTCCGCAACATCGATGACCAGCGGCCGGTAGGCCTGGGGGGATCCGATACAGCCCCTTAATTCGCCCTTTTTCTTAAGCGTCACAAAGCACGCACCATTGGTACGCAAGGCCGCGGGGTGATCTTCCAGATTCACCGGAAAGGCTTTTCCATTGCTCAGGCCATAGTCAATGGAAAGGGCACTCAACAGCATCAGGTTGGTTCCGTGATCTGCCAACAATTGCCGGGTTGCCGTCTCAAAGGCAGCTTCGTCGAGCGGCGCCGGGGCGGCGGTCTTCGGCTTGCGCTCCAGTTTGATGGAGGCAACAGCTCTTTTCCTCGGGGCTTTTTCGGTGATCTTGGCAACTGTCGATGGTGGAGCGGGTTTACGTAGCGGTGTGAGTTTGATTTTCGATGTGCGTTTTGGCCGGCGGCTGGGTGTCGGGGGTTTCGGCTGGCTTTTCGGCTCTGAAAAAATCCAGGCCCCGTAGCCAACGACCCGATCCCTGGGCCCTGCGGTATCCCCTGAGTTCCGGATATCCAGTGTGGATACCGTCATCTTCCGGCGTTTGGCAACGGTGAGCAGACCGCGTACGGGAAACCGTCCACAGGCGCCGTTTTGGCCAATCGACGATGGCTCAAGATTTTCGATGGCCAGACTGGTTTCCCTGTCCAGCTTACGGGCACTTTCATAATCCAGATAATGGCTTAAATCGGAACTGACGACGATCAGTGTTTCCGGGCCGCCCCACAGCCTGTCGATAACTTCGGCGACCTGCTCCGGTGTTGCATCGCCGACCACCAGCGGGACAACCTTGAATTTTTCAATGGCGACCTGCAGGAACGGCAAATGGACTTCCAGGCTGTGTTCGCGTTCGTGGGTCGCATCGAAAACCTGAACCTGCGGTAAATCGGCAATTTGGGCACAGGCATCCTTGTCAATTTCAACCGCGCCGAGGGGGGTGTCAAAGGCATCGGCGCTGCTCAGGGCCAGGCCCTGAACGGCAACACGGTGGCACGGTCCCAACAGAACAACACGGTTGATTGTATAGCGTAAGGCGCCGAGGGTTGCATAGGCGCTGGCGGCGATCGGGCCTGAATAGATAAAACCTGCATGCGGTGCAATCAGGGCCTTTGGAACCAGATCGCGATCAGGCGTCACATCGCCTAAAAAGCCCTCGATTGTCGAGCGCAGGGCATTGGCGTTGCTCTGATAAAACTGCCCGGCGACGGCGGCATGACGAACGTTACCCATTTTCAACTTCCAATTACTTACCACAAACATATAAAATAACGGCTTGGTTCTTAAATAACCATAAATATTGCCGTTAACAGCCTTACCTGTGCCAAACTAGCCTTTACATGCGGGTCAGCATTACCTTGTATGCAGATCTAAGTCCTGCTGAGTATGCTAGTATATATTGGAAACGCCTTTAACAGGAAAATAATAGTGCCGGGGAAAACCAAACAGTTGTCAGCTACACCGCCCGAAACCCTTGATCCGGTTATAAAAAAACGCAGGGCGCTTGCAAAAAAACCGAAAACTGAACTCATTGATATGCTACTTGAGCAGCAGGCTGAGCTCGATTCCGTTTCGGCTACGGCAACGGAGCTGGCACGGATCTATGCCGCACTGGATTCAATTCCCGACGCCATTGCGGTATTCGACCCGGAAGACCGGTTTGTCTTTACCAATAAAGCCTATCTGGAAATCAACGCGGAAGTGCGCAAATCATTTAAAATCGGCTCGGCTTTTGAGGCGCATTTAAAGGAGCTGTTAAAAAAAGGGCTATTGCCTGCCGCTGACGGGCGGGAATCCGCCTGGCTGAAGGAACGTCTGGAGCGGCATCGCAATCCGCAGGGGCCCGTTGATCACGTGCGCCGGGACGGCACCATTCTGCGGATTGCCGAAAACAAATTAAGTGATGGCTCTACCGCCATGGTCATGGTCAACGTCAGCGCCCTGCGCCGCGCCGACAAGGCTCTGGCAGAGAGCGAATATGCGCGCACGCTCCTGCTGTCCGCTATTGATGAAATAACCGAAGGAATAGCGCTGTTCGATGCGGAGGACCGCCTGGTCCTGGCCAATAAATCCTGGCGACACATGAATTCCGCGGTCGCGGGGGTGACCAAACCAGGAACCTCGTTTGAGGATCACCTGTGGAATTGCATCAAAGCCGGTCTGATCCCCGAAGCCGCCGGCAACGAGGAACAGTGGGTTGCCCGGCGCATGGCCCTGCATAAAAATCCGCAACAGCCCTTCGAAGTCAACCGGCTCGACGGGCGGGTCAATCTTGTCCACGAACAGGTTGTCACCGACGGTGGCCGCATATTGGTTATCCTCAATATAACCGAACAGAAGCGCCTGCAAAACCGGCTGGAAAATGCCATCGAAAGCATCAACGACGCCTTTATCCTCTACGACGCGGAAGGCAGGCTGGTTCTCTGTAATTCCAAGTTTAAGGAATTTTATCCTCAGCTAGTGCCGCAGCTGGTTCCGGGAGCCACCTTCGAAAGCCTGTTCAGGGAATCTATTGGGCAGGGGGTACATTCGGGCGAAGCCGTTGGCGACGAGGACTATATCCAATCCAGACTGAAAGACTTTTTCACCGGCGAAGGGGTCAATGAACGGCAACTGTCCGATGGCCGCTGGGTCCTGATTAGTGACCGCAAAACGCAGAGCGGAGAAATTGTTGGTATCCGAACCGATATCAGCGAGCTCAAACGCCGCGAAAAAGAATCCGTCCTGGCAGAGCAGACGCTGCTTGATGCCATCGAGAGTATTTCGGAAGGCTTCATTCTTTTTGATGCCGAATCCCGCATGCTCATGTGCAATTCAAAGTACAAGGAATATTATGCAAGCCTGTCCGATCTTTTAAAGCCGGGCGTCGCCTATGCAGACATTTTACAAGCCGCCATCGAGCGAAACGCCGTTGTTGTTGATGAAACCGAGCGGGACGACTGGACAAGCCAACGGGCCATGCAGTTTGAAGTTGCAGAGGGCAGCCATCAGCAGCAAATGGCGGATGGCCGGTGGATGCAGCTTTCCGAGCGCCGCACGAAGACCGGCGGTATGGTCGGCATCCGAAGGGATATTACCGATATTGTGAACGCCGAGTATGAATCACGGCGCGCTGTCGAAAGGGCGGAGCAGGCGAACACGGCCAAGTCGGAATTTCTCGGTAATATGAGCCACGAGCTGAGGACCCCGCTAAATGCCATCATCGGCTTCTCCAGCGTTATTTCCAAACAGCTCTATGGTCCGGTAAGAAATGCAACCTATCTGGATTATGCCGGTGACATCCAGCGCTCCGGCGAGCATTTGTTAAAGCTGATCGGCGACCTGCTCGATATCTCACGCATTGAGGCTGGCGAATTGACCATAAACAAATCGCCGCTGGATATCGGTCGGGCCATACGCGATTGTATCCGCATGGTCGACGGCCAGTGCCGGGAAAAGCAGATTTCCCTGCGCAGGGCGGTGCCCGCCGGGCTGCCGTCGATATTCGCCGACGCCCGTCATTTCAATCAGATTTTGATCAATATCCTGTCCAATGCGGTCAAATTCACCCCGGTCGAGGGTCGCATAACGATCGCCGCCAAACAGCAGGACGCCAATCATGTCTCGATTGTCATTTCTGACACCGGGGTCGGTATCGAGGCCCATAATCTGGCACTGGTCCTCGAACCCTTCGGCCAGGTTGCCGACGCCATCACCCGGAACCATGACGGCGTAGGGCTCGGCCTGGCGATTGTGAAATCACTTGTTGAACTGCATGGCGGCGAACTTCGCCTGACCAGCAAGGTCGGCCAGGGAACAGCGGTCGAAATAATAATGCCGATTGACGGCTCCTGAAACCGCCATGGCGGCGGCAATCTGAAGTTTGGCGAAAAAATATACCTTCACCTGCGGAAGGGGATGGTTTGCGTATGATGGTTGCTGCAATAAACAGGGGTGGTATTTGATCGGTTCGGACGGTAGGGGTTTTATTTCATTAAAATTCAATTATAATTATATTATCATATATCGCAGCGAGATGGTTAGCTATGGAAAATAAAACGGCCCGTTTTACCGTCCTGATGGATCCCGGCAAAAAGCAGGCGTTTGAAAAGCTGTGTGCATCCCAGGATATAACCCCGTCACAGGTGGTCCGGCAACTGATCAGGGAGTACCTGAAGTCCCATGGGGTCAGCTATGGGCAGGAAGCCCCGCCGAAAAATCCGCACGTCAATTTGTAGCTGATCTGTTGCAGGCTCCGCAGCGCGCTAAACGCGGTCATTGTCATCGGCCGTCTCCGCGGTGTTTTGCCCGCTGGCAAAAAGCGCATCTTCAAACAGTTTGAAATTATTACTCTGGCCAACCAGATCCAGAATATCGGCCTTCTGCAGTTTACCTGCAACCCGTTCATTGGCACCGGACAGGATCACGTTGACGTTGCGGATGTGTAAATCCCGTATCACCCGTTCCAGGGTATGCAGCCCGGTGATGTCAATAAACGGTACCCAGCGGAGACGGATGATCAGGTTTTTCAGATCAGGACCGGTATCTGCCAGGGCCCGCTCAAAATTCTCCACAGCGCCAAAAAAGAACGGCCCTTCAATGACAAAAACCTGAACGCCGGGCGGTAGCCCGCGCAGCCCGCGATGGGTAAATTCGCGGATCAGTTCCTGCTCTGTGGATCGGCGAACCTCGACACTGCCGGCCATGCGCCGCAGAAAGTGAAGCGTCGCCAGTATCACACCGATATTGACTGCAACCACCAGATCGACGAACACCGTCAGGGTAAATGTGATCAGCAGAATGACGACATCTGCGCGTGGCGCCCGGCGCACCATTTGGATGAAATGCCTGGCATCACTCATGTTCCAGGCGACCACAAACAGGATGGCGGCGAGGGCGGCGAGGGGAATATCGGCGGCCAGGGGGGCCAGCACCAGTAAGATGGCAAGCAGTGTCAGGGAATGGATAATGCCGGCCAGCGGGCTGGTGCCGCCGTTCTTGATGTTTGTTGCGGTTCGGGCAATGGCACCGGTCGCGGCAAAGCCGCCGAACAGGGGGGCTGCCATATTGGCCAGGCCCTGGCCGATCAGTTCCTGATTGGAATTGTGGCGGGTCCCCGTCATGCCATCGGCGACAACCGCCGACAACAAAGATTCGATGGCGCCAAGCATGGCGATGGTAAAGGCCGGCCCGACCAGTTCAATGATTTTCCCCCAGGTCACTGATGGCACCACAAACGCCGGCAGGCCCTGCGGAATGCCGCCAAAGGCAGTGCCAATGGTGCTGACCCCGTCGAGATCGAAAAACACCTGAGTCGCAGTCGCCGCAATCAGGGCAATGAGCGGGCCGGGAACCCGTTTCAGGCCCGGCAACCGCGGGCCGTAGAGGACCAGCAGCAGGGAGACAGCGGCCAGCAGGGTGGTCGCCGGATGAAACCGGGGCAATGCCTGCACAAGGTGAAACAGTTTTATGTGAAAGGCGTCTCCGGTAATATCCTCAAGCCCGAAGAAATACTGCCACTGGCCGATCCAGATAATCACGCCGATGCCCGCGGTAAAGCCGACAATCACCGGGGCCGGAATATACTTGATGATCGAACCCATCTTGGTCAGCCCGAGCAAAAGCAGCATGAGGCCGGCCATCAGGGTTGCAATTTGCAGGCCTTCAAAGCCGTATTTCGCGGTGATTCCCGACAATACGACAATAAACGCGCCGGTTGGTCCGGCGATCTGAAAGCGGCTGCCGCCGAAAATGGAAACAAAAAAACCGGCGACAATGGCGGTATATAGCCCCTGCTCGGGTTTGGCACCCGACGCAATGGCAAAGGCCATGGCCAGCGGCAGGGCAACAACCCCGACAATGACGCCGGCGATCAGGTTGTTCAGCCAATGGCGGGGCCGCAGCAGCCCTGCTTTTTTCGCTTCCACAAGGGCAAGTATGGCGGCTCTCCGGAAAAGGGATAAGTGATAATAACATTATAATGTCATTATCATTGGATTTAAGCAATATCGGAGCTTTGCGTTTGGAAACCGAATTCATCCCTTTGCGCTCAGGGTGTCGAGAGTTCATGCAATTATTGGCGGGAAATGCTAAATTCAAGCATGGAATCAAATTTCCCGACCACATACTGGCACAAACTGGACGACGGACGCGTCCAGTGCGATGTCTGCCCGCGGTTCTGCAAGCTGAACGAGGGCCAGCGCGGCCTGTGTTTCGTGCGCGCCCGCCAGCATGACCAGATCGTGCTGACCACCTATGGCCGCTCCAGCGGATTCTGCATTGATCCCATCGAGAAGAAACCGCTCAACCATTTTCTGCCCGGTACCCCGGTGCTTTCCTTTGGCACCGCCGGCTGCAACCTGACCTGCAAATTCTGCCAGAACTGGGATATTTCGAAATCCCGTGAATTTGACAAGCTGCAGGCCGAGGCCTCGCCGGAGATGATTGCCGATGCGGCGGTAAAATCCGGCTGCCGCAGCGTCGCCTTCACCTATAACGATCCGGTGATTTTCATGGAATACGCCATTGATGTGGCTAAGGCCTGTCATGCGCGGGGCATCAAGACGGTGGCGGTGACGGCTGGATATATGGCCGCCGAGGCACGGCGCGAATTTTTTTCCCATATGGATGCGGCAAATGTCGATTTGAAAGCCTTCACCCAGGATTTTTACCACCGCCTGTGTTCGTCGGAACTGGACAAGGTTCTGGAAACCCTGGTTTATCTGAAAAATGAAACCGATGTCTGGTTCGAGATCACCAATCTGATCATTCCCGGTGAAAACGATTCCGATGCGGAGATCGATGCGAAGACCCGCTGGGTGTTTAAAAACCTGGGGCCCGATGTGCCCATGCATTTTTCCGCCTTCCATCCTGACTGGAAAATGCTGGATAAGCCCAGAACCCCGAAAGAGGTATTGGTCACGGCCAGGCAAATTGCCCTCAACAACGGCATTCGCTATGCCTATACGGGAAACGTCCATGATAAACCGGGCGCCAGCACTTACTGCCCGGCCTGTGGCGATGTTCTGATTGGTCGGGACTGGTACGAATTGTCCACATGGAACCTGACCTTTGCGGGCAATTATACGGGCAACTGTAAAAAATGCGGTGCCAAACCGGCCGGCGTTTTCGACGGGCCGGCCGGCGACTGGGGCCGCAAGCGGGTACCCCTGCGCATTGAACCGCAATAACCACACGTCCATTTCAGCCCCTTCTACGTGACAGGGCCAAGTCGACCTGATAAATGTTTGCCCGCGTATGTGACAGGGGTTTACTTATTTCGATGCTGAAAAAGACACTGGCAATTTTGCTCAAAGTTGCGGTCTCCGCCGCCTTGATCTGGTACCTGCTCAAGGATATTGACGCCGCCGCCGCCCAGGCGCGCCTGCAGGATGTCAATCCGCTATTGTTGTTGCTGGGCGTCGTTGTCTTTTATTTCCAGCTGCTCATTGGTGCCTTTCGCTGGCAGGCGGTTAACCGGGCCATTGGTGCGGCCCTGTCCTTTGCCCAGGCCGTGCGTATATTCTTCATCGGCATGTTCTTCAACCAGGCGCTGCCTGGCGGTACCGGCGGCGATGCCGTGCGTGTTTATCTGGCCTACAAGGGCGGGCTGGAACTGCGCTGCGCGCTCAACGGGGTCATGCTGGAGCGCGTTGCTGCCGTGGTGGCGCTGATTTTACTGGTCGATCTGGCACAACCGTTCCTGCAGCTGCGGATTGACGCCAAAGCCGCCAACCTGGCCTTATCCTCCGCCGTGTTTCTGACTTTTGCTGCCGTTGGCGGCATTGCCCTGATCATGAGTGTCGATCGTTTTTTCCAGGCTTTTCAGAAATACCGCATCGTCCGTGGCCTCAGTTATCTGAGCACCGATACCCGGGCGGTTTTTCTGAATCTGAAGAATGCCTTTGCCGTCGTCGCCTGGGGTGTGGTTGGCAATGTAAACATTTCGATTTGTGTGTTTATTCTGGCGCAAAGCCTGGGCCTGGATATTTCCGTTGTTGATTGCCTGATGCTGGTGCCACCGGTGCTGCTGATAGTCGCGATCCCGATCTCGGTTGGCGGATGGGGGGTTCGTGAAACCGCCATGGTTACCGCCTTTGGTCTTGTCGGGGTTCCCGGCGAAGGGGCGCTGGTTCTTTCCATTCTGGTCGGCCTGGTCGGGCTGGCGATTTCCCTGCCCGGCGGTCTGGTCTGGCTGTTGAGCCGTGAGCGGGGCCAGGGGGCAACGCTGGATGAAATCGAGACGGAAATTGCCGTCAAGGAAACCGTTCGCTCCTGACCGGCATATAAAACTGTCGATAATTGTTCGAGTCTTTCTGGAAGCCGGGCGTGTAATCGTGTAAGCCAATGGGGCACATGTTAAATTTCGAATTTGATCCTTACGGAGACCTTTATGAAAATTACTTTTTCCAATCCCGCCGCCGTTAAAACCGGTGTTGTTGTTGTTGGTGTGAACGAGGGCCGCAAGCTATCGGACAGCGCTGCCGCCCTTGACAAGGAATCAGGCGGAATTCTGAGCCGCGCAATCAAGGCCAGTACATTCAAGGGCAAAACCGGACAAAGCCTGACGGTTATGGCGCCGGGCGGAACCCGGCTTGATCAGGTGTTTCTGGTTGGCCTCGGGGTTGCCAAGGAATTAACTGCCAAGGAAGCATTGAAGGCGGGTGGCAAAACCTATGCCGCCCTGGCGACTGCCGGTGCGTCGGCGATCACTGTCTGTATGGATACCCAGGAAGGCAGCGCATTGAGTGCCGCCGATGCGGCCGCCGAATTTGCATTTGGTGCGCTGCTTCGCTCCTACCGGTTTGACAAATACCGGACCCAGGAGAAAGCCGAGGACAAACCGACACTGAAGGCCATCAAAATTCAATGTCCGGGGTCGGCAAAAGCCAAAACCGCCTTCGCGGCCAAGGATCAGGTTGCCGCCGGCGTTTTCCTGACCCGCGATCTGGTATCCGAGCCACCCAATATTCTCTACCCGGAATCCCTGGCGCGACGGACCAAGGAACTGGTCAAATTAGGCATCAAGGTCGAGGTGCTGACGGAACCACAGATGAAGAAACTGGGCATGGGTGCCCTGCTGGGTGTCGGCCAGGGATCAATCCGGGAATCACGGATGGTTGTCATGCAATGGAATGGCGCGCCAAAGGGCAAGGGCGGCAAAACCGACGCCCCCATCGCCTTTGTCGGTAAGGGTGTCACCTTCGATACCGGCGGTATTTCACTGAAGCCGGCAGCCGGCATGGAAGACATGAAATGGGATATGGGCGGCTCTGCCGTGGTTATCGGATTGATGAAGGCGCTGGCCGGTCGCAAGGCCAAGACCAACGTGGTCGGTGTTGTTGGCCTGGTTGAAAACATGCCCGGCGGCAACGCCCAGCGTCCCAGCGACATTGTCACGGCGATGGATGGACAAACCATTGAAGTCCTGAACACGGACGCCGAAGGTCGTCTGGTCCTGGCCGATGCTCTGCATTATACGAACAAGCGGTTCAAACCCAAATTCATGGTCAATCTGGCAACCCTTACCGGTGCGATCATTGTCGCCCTTGGTGACGAGCACGCCGGTCTGTTCTCCAACGATGACCAGTTGTCGGAGCGTCTGACGGCAGCCGGAATTTCGGTCGGCGAAAAGGTTTGGCGACTGCCCCTGAACGAGGCTTACAATGAATTGCTGAAATCCGACGCCGCAGATATGAAGAATATTGGTGGCCGGGGTGCCGGCAGCATTACCGCAGCCCAGTTCCTGCAGCGATTTGTCGGTAAAACACCATGGGCGCACCTGGATATTGCCGGTGTCACCTGGTCGGCGAAAGACGCACCAACGGTGCCCAAGGGCGGCACCGCCTTTGGTGTGCGTCTGCTCAATCAACTGGTCGCCGACAACTACGAAAAATAGAAGCCGATCAACAGGCCAGACGCCCTTGGATGTCTGGCCTGTACTTTTTCGGGTGGTAAAAATGACAGACATCTCTTTCTACCATTTGGAACGCTCCCCCCTGGAATCCGCACTTCCCAAACTGCTGGAAAAAACCCTGTCAGCCGGAAAGCGGGCTCTGGTGCTGGCCAGTTCCGAAGCCCGGGTCGAGGCGCTGGCCGAGACGCTGTGGAGCTATGGCGCCGATGCCTGGCTGCCGCATGGAACGGCAAAGGATGGTTTTCCGGATCAGCAGCCGGTCTGGATTTCCGTATCCGATGACAATATCAACGATGCCACATTCCTGTTCCTGACGGACGGGGCAACCTCGATTACGGTGCCCGATTATGAGCGCTGTTTCGAGTTGTTTGACGGCAATGAGCCGCAGCTGGTTGCTGATGCCCGAGATCGCTGGAAAGCCTATAAGGAAGAAGGTCACACGCTGGCCTATTGGCAACAAACCCCGTCCGGTGGATGGACCAGGAAAGTTTAACACAATGCAGTCGCTTGATTTTGATCCGCAGACAAAAGGCCCGCTCGACGGGGTCCGGGTGCTTGATCTGACCCGTCTGATCGCGGGCAATATGCTGACCCTGCAACTAGCCGATTTCGGCGCCGAGGTGATCAAGGTCGAGCCCGTCGGCAAAGGCGATCCGTTGCGGGCCTGGACGGAGCGGGGGGTTGCTGCGTTCTGGAAAGTGTATTGCCGGAACAAGAAAAGCATATCCCTTGATTTTCGCCACGCAAGAGCGGCTGAACTGATTTTGGCATTGGTTGAAAAGGCCGATGTTCTGGTCGAAAACTTCCGACCGGGGCGACTGGAAAAGATGGGGCTGGCGGCGGACATATTGCATGCCCGCAATCCTAAACTGGTGATCGTCCGGGTTTCCGGCTTCGGTCAGACCGGCCCCTATTCGGCGCGGCCGGGTTTTGGAACCCTGGTCGAGGCGCTGTCAGGATTTGCCACCCGCAACGGCTTTCCCGATCGGCCACCGCTGGTCCCGCCCCTGGCACTGGCTGATATGATTGCCGGCCTGCAGGGGGCATTTGCGACGATGGTTGCCCTGCGCGAGGTGGAACTGAAAGGTGGCAAGGGCCAGGTCATTGACCTGTCATTGCTGGAACCGATCCTGTCGACACTGGGTCCGGAAGCCCTGACCTATAAGGTGACCGGAGAAATCAAGGAACGGGTCGGCAACCGCTCCAATACCAGCGCGCCGAGGGATGTGTATCAGGCAAAAGATGGTAAGTATGTGGCCCTGTCGGCATCCATCCAGGCCATGGCGGAACGGGTGTTTAGGACCATTGGCCGGGCCGACATGATTGACGATCCGCGCTACCGGACCAATGCCGACCGGGTGGCCCGGCGCGACGAAGTCAATGATATCGTTGCCGACTGGGTCGCGGCGCGTGACAGCGCCGACGTGCTTGATGTTTTCGAGAAGGCGGGGATAACCGCATCCGGTGTCTATGACATTGCTGATATTGTTGAAGACCCTCATATCAACGCCCGCGGTATACTTGTCAATCTGCCTGATAGCGAAGTTGGCGAGGCGCCGCACCACAATGTCAGCCCCCGGTTGTCTGCGACGCCGGGCGGCTTTCGCTACCGGGCACCGGCATTGGGCGAACATACCGATCATTATTTACGGGATGCCGGATTTTCTGACGACGAAATCGACGGCATGCGCCGGCAACATATTATCGAAGGGTGATTCCATGAAAGACAACCTGATCTGGCGTTCCATGCTTTACGTTCCGGCCAATAAACCGGCCTTCGTTGCCAAGGCACACAGCCGCGGCGCCGATGCCCTTATCCTGGATCTGGAAGACAGTGTGCCGATGGGCGAGCGAGCGGCGGCACGCGCCGGCCTGGCCGCCGCTGCCAGCGAAGCAGGGCAGGCGGGTGCCGATATTCTGGTGCGGATCAATCGCCCGCTGGATGAAGCCGTGCGGGATATCGAGGCCGCCGTCATGCCCGATGTCATCGGGCTGTATCTGCCAAAAATAGAATCAGCGGAACATTTGCGTCTGCTCGAGGAA
The DNA here is from genome assembly GCA_013203595.1 of Rhodospirillales bacterium. GTDB lineage: Bacteria > Pseudomonadota > Alphaproteobacteria > Rhodospirillales > Casp-alpha2 > JABMNT01. The sequence goes on along the minus strand of JABMNT010000017.1, from coordinate 5,931 downwards.
CTGATTGTAAAACGCGAGCTGGCTCAGGGCATGGCGCCGGGAACGACGCTTCTGGTGCCGATGATCGAAACCGCCGGCGCCTATTTTCGCATGGATGAAATTGCCCGGTCATCGACCCGCAATGTGGCGATAACTCTGGGCGGTGAGGATTTTGCCCTGGATACGGGTATGGTGCCTGATGAGGAGACGCTGTTTCTGGGCAGTCAGAAACTGGTCTATGCGGCGCGGGCGGCGGGCATCATTCCGCTCGGTACAATCGGTACTGTTGCCGATTATCAGGATTTGGATGCCTATCGCGCCAGTGCGAAAAAATCGCAGAAATTCGGTTTTGAGGGATCAGCCTGCATTCACCCCAGCGTGGTGCCCCTGTTGAACGAGGAATTCTCCCCGTCGGCGGCCGAGGTCGCCAGGGCAGAACGCATTGTCAGCGTCTATCAGCAGGCCCAGGCCGACGGCACCGGGGCGATCGCCCTGGATGGCAAGATGGTTGATGTGCCGGTTGCCCTGCGGGCCGAAAAACTGCTGGCCCGGCACCGGCGTATTACGCAAAAAACCGGCTAGTGCCTTTCCGATCTCAGTTGTTTCCATATCAACAGGAAAGGCACTAGTCCTGTTTGATCTGGGCGAGGAACTGATCCACCTGGTGGCGCAGCTTGCTCGAATGTGCAGCCAGTTCATCGGAAACCGAAAGCGCGATATCGGCTGCGTCACCGGTTTCCTGGGCTGACTGGTTAACGCTTGAAATATTGCTCGTCACATCGCGTGCTCCGGCTGCGGCCTGTTCAATATTGTGGGCGATCTCCTGCGTGGCCTTTCCCTGTTCTTCGACGGCTTCTGAAATGGAACTGGCGACGACGTTGATTTTGTTGATCGTATCAACGATGCCTTTGATCGAATCCGCGGATTCATTGGTCGCGGCCTGAATCTGGCTGATTTGCGAGCTGATTTCTTCCGTTGCCTTGGCGGTTTGTCCGGCCAGGTTCTTGACTTCCGTTGCGACCACGGCAAAGCCTTTACCGGCATCCCCGGCACGGGCGGCCTCGATCGTCGCATTCAGAGCCAGCAGATTGGTTTGCTCGGCAATATCCGTAATCATGCCGACCACCTCACCAATGCGTAAGGCCGTTTGCTTCAGTCCCTCAACCTTGCTGTTGGTCAGTTCGGCATCGTCTGAGGCCTTTTTCGCAATCTCCGCTGACTGCATGACCTGGCGGCTGATTTCGGTAATGGAGGCGGAAAGCTCTTCGGTCGCGGCGGCAACATTATTGACATTGCTTGAGGCTTCTTCGGCTGCCGCGGCCACAGATGTGGATTTTTCCGATGAGTCGGTGGCCGACTTGGACATGGTTTTTGCTGACGAATGCATTTTTTCTGTGGCGGTTGACACGGCATCGATAACGCCGCCGACATTTTTCTCGAACTCCGTTGCCAGATTAGTCATCATTTGGCGTTTTTCGGTTTCGGCCTGCTTTTCCTTGGCCGCGTTCTCGCTGGCAAGACGTTCGACTTTCTGGGCGTTTTCCTTGAAAACCTGAACGGATTTCGCCATTTCACCAATTTCGTCCGTGCGGTCCTTGCCCGGAATTTCGATATCAAGTTCGTTTTCGGACAGGCGGTTCATGGCGGTAACCATGGAGACAATGGGTTTCGAGATGCTGCGGCCAATGAAAAAGGCTAAAAACAACCCGAGAATTACGCCACCCACGGCGCCCACGGAAATCAGCATTGTGCTCAGGTCTTTCTGCGACAGAAGTTCGGTCTGTTGCTGTGATTCGAAGGTGCTGATCAAGCTGCTGACGGAATCCTGGGCGGTCTGCATTTCGGTTTCTATCATGCTTTGCTCGGCGACCGCTTCGACGATTTCGGCAAAGGCCTCGCGATAGTTGATGATCGCACTGCCCATGTTATTGATCATCTCCACCTGCGGTGTGCCCACCAGCAGACGCTTCATGCTTGCGGCCGTCACCAGCAGTGACTGCAGGGTATCCTTTACCTTGCTTTCAAACTGTTTGTCCTGGGTCGCCAGAAAGCGGGCTTCAGAAAGCCGTAAGCCGCGGATTTCGGCCACCATCTCCAGGGCAATGCGCTGGGCATTGAAAACAACGTCGGCCTGTTTGCTGGCGGTATTCGCCCTTTCAGTGGCGGCTGTGTAGGCACCCCGCTCATTTTCGACAATTGCGTTGGTCAGTTCCTGAATGCTGTCGGAGACCTCGGATAATTGTTTGTTGATGTTTGTGGTATCGGCGTTTGCCTCGAGCGCTTCGAGCAGTTCGGCAAAGCTTTTCCGGTAGTTGTTGACCACACCGAATACCTGATTAACCGCTTCTTCGCCATTGGTACCCTTTGACAGTTTGCGCATACCCAGGCCCGACATGAACATTTGTTTGATGGCCGTGGTTGCACCTTCGGCATGTTCCGGCTGCGCTGTGAGCATGAACATGGCTTCTTCGCGGCGGGCTGTCAGGGTGTTGCGGATCAATCCATCGGCCCGCTGTGCCAGATCAAGGCCTTCCTTTTGTTGCCGTTCGGCTGATTTTAGAATTGTCGAAACGATCTTGAACTTTTTAGACTGGGCATCGCGAATGTCGATAGCCAGGTTTTCCAGTTTGGCCGTCTGTTCCAGCATGTTTTTCAGGCGCGACTGGTTGGCCAGTTCGATGGCTTTGAAACTGGAAAGACCGCCGGCGTAATTTTCGATAGACTGCTGCACGGCTTCAATCTGTTCTTTGCTGTCGGCAAAGGCCGGATCTTCGATCAGTTCGCTTGCCTCTGCGCTTGTCTCTGCCAGCCCATTGGCGGCCTCATCCAGATCCGTCATGTTTTTGTAAATGCGGAATTTGGAAACCTGATTGGTAACGGAAGCCACATGTTCCGACAGGGAGGTCACCCGCTCCTGCACAGAGACTCCCGAGACATAGGCACCAAGACCTGCCCAGCCAATAACGCCAACGGCGGCCATAATCACGAGTACAGTTGCGAAACCAAGCGCAATTTTGGAACTTATACGCATTTTCTTAACAGTCCTTTATACAGGTTGAGTGACACCAATATTGTGTAATCATTGTACCATCAATATCACTGCCTTATTTAAAAAACGAGTACCTGAAACACATAGAAATATTTTGAAATGTGCATGAAACAAGTTTCTATGTACTATTAATGAAGGGGCTTGCAAAAAGCTCGGGTTTTTCAATATTGAACTTGTTTTTATATACACCAAGGAGAATATCAAATGAAGTTATCTAAATACCTGCTGACTGCCGCTGCAGTTACCATGATTGGTTTTGGCGCGATTTCGGCATCAGCTGGCGAATACGATGAGCAGGTAAAGGCGGCCTATGCTAAGCATGTCGCCCCTTGGCTCAGTGATCCGGCGGTTATCAGCGCCATCAAGGCGCAGAATGAAAAGCACGCGTCCATGGATGCGGCAGCCATTGATGTGGCTGATAAAGCCTGGCGTGCAGAGAAAAAAGCAGGCGGCGGCGCCATGGTTGACGCTGTTCTCGGAAACGCCTTGTCGGCCTTTCTGAAGGATAAAAAGGCGGCCAGCGGCGGCTTGATCACGGAAATGTTCATTATGGACAACAAAGGCATGAACGTCGGTCAAAGCGATGTAACCTCTGATTATATGCAGGGTGACGAAGCCAAATGGCAGAAAACCTATAGCGTCGGTGATGGCGCCATGTTTATTGATGAAGTCGAGTTTGACGACAGCACAAAATCTTTCCAGGTCCAGGTTAACGGCACCGTATCCGATGGGGGAACGCCGGTTGGTGCAATTACCGTCGGTATGAACGTCGAAAAACTTTAAATCCTGACAGATTCAGTTTCTTGCGGGCCGCCCGGTTTCGGGCGGCCCGTTTCTATTTCCGCCGCAGCACATAAACAATAAGCGCTCCGGCAGCGGAAATGCCGCCCATTGCCAGATAGGCACCTTCATGAAAAGTGGCATACAGATGGCCGCTGGCAAAGGCCGCAAGGCTCATGGCTGCGCCCATGACAATCCCTGAGTACAGGCTCTGCGCCGTCGCCGACAGTGATGGATCAATGCGGCTTTGAATAAAATGCATGGCACCGATGTGGGTTGCGCCGAAAGTCAGGGCATGCAGGACCTGCAGGCCGACAAGCGGGGCAATGTCCAGGGTCAGAGCCGTTAACGGCCAGCGGACAAGGCCGACGCAGCCAGCCACGGCAATGAGCCGGGCTGGACCAATGAAAGACAGAATCTTTGTGGCATAAGTAAACAGCACGATTTCTGCCAGTACGCCGACCGCCCATAAAAGCCCGATCCAGTCTTCCGATATGCCATTGGTTTTCCAGTGGATGGAACCGAACCCGTAATACACGGCATGGCTGCTCTGAATCAGCGCGGTCCCCACGAGAAACAGCACGAAGCGTCTGTCGCGGATGACGATTAACAGGGCTGGCCGTTTGTCGGCTGACCTGGGTGGGCGCATGTCCGGCAGGCCGATTGCCGACAAAACGACCAGCAACAGCGACCCGGCAATCGCCAGATATATGACATCCGTTGATCGGTCTTTGAGCAGAAAGCCAATTCCGATCGCCGCGAAAACGAAGGCGACAGATCCCCATAACCGGATCCGCCCATAATCCAGGCCCCGGCTGGCAACGCCATGCATGACCAGACTTTCCATCAGCGGCATTGCTGGTGACCAGAGGGCAAGGAACAGCAAATGCAGCAACAGGATGGCGGCAAATGAATCTGCCAGCGGAAACAGCAGAAACGCCAGGAACGCCAGGGTAGACAGAATAAGAATAACCCGTTTTCGTTGCCCCAGACGGTCGGCAATATGGCCAACAAGCGGATTGGCAATCAATTTGGAAGCGATACCCAAGGCCAGAAGCAGGCCAATATCGGTGACGCTCAGGCCTTTGCTGGACAGCCAAAGTGGCCAGAATATGAGATGAATACCCAGCATCATGAATGAAGATGCATAAAAGGCAGCGAGGCGGAAGGGGATCATCTGCATGGCGCGCTGGAAAAATGATCCAGGTATGGCAAAGCCCTGATCGCCCGCGAGCCATACCAGGAGAGCAATTCCCCATCAATCAGGCAGGCTTTTTTTGCATGATCTGGGTATCTGTCGGCAAATTCCGCAATGTGGCTTTTGCTGAACGCATATGGTTCGCTGGAGAACAGAACCAGATCGATTTCGTCAAGATCCAGGTCGGCAAACTGAAACACCGGATAACGGGCTTCGCCGAAAGGTCCCGCCACCTGCCAGTTCACCCGGTTCAGCAGATCGGCGATATAGGTGGCAGGCGATATGGTCATCCACGGATCACGCCAGATGATGTAAAGCACCCGGCGTCGCGGGCGCAGAGCCCGGCTTTTTTCAAGCCGGTCGAAGGCCGCGCTGAATTGCTTTTGCAGGAACAGGGCTTCATTCGGGCGATTGAAGATATCGCCCAGCAACTCATATAGGGCGGGATTATCGGCCACCGTGAGCGGATGCGTGACAATACATGTAATCTGCCGGCGCTGCAGTTCGTCGGCGATTTCCTTCGGGTTTTCGTCCACATTCAGCAAGACGTAATCCGGTCGCAGTTGTTGCAGTTTTTCGAAGTTGATTTTCTTGGTGCCGCCAACGCTTTCAACGGATTTGATCTCTGCATGGGGATGGATACAAAATCCGGTGCGACCAACCACCTGCGGGCCGAGGCCGAGATCAAACAGCAGTTCTGTCAGACTGGGAACCAAAGAAACAATTCGAACATTTTCCGATGCTACCTTATGTTGTGTGCCAATTGCATCGATTAACATATAAGGGCGCCCAAGATTACGAAATAGGCAGAACTTTATGAAAAAATGTGATGGCGGTCACGCCGAAACGGAAAAGCCTATGGTTTAATTGAGCCACTTGCATAACTCAGCGAAAAGCCAAATTAATCCGTTTTAACGGCTAATTT
>JABMNT010000233.1 GCA_013203595.1 Rhodospirillales bacterium | reverse complement strand
ACAACAAAGAAGTGATCGGTGCCTATCTGGGCACCAGCCACTAAGGAGAACAAGACATGGCATTTTTTCTGGAAGCCCTTTTTGGCGGCCTCATGGCCGGCATGCTTTATTCCTTGGTCGCCCTGGGTTTTGTACTGATTTTCAAGGCCTCGGGGGTGTTCAATTTTGCCCAGGGCGCGATGGTTCTGTTTGCCGCCCTGACCCTGGTCGGCCTGATGGAACAGGGAGTTCCGGTGGTCATCGCCATCATCCTGACGGCGGCACTGATGGTCGTGCTGGCCATACTGATCGAACACTTCATGCTCCGCCATCTGGTCAACCAGGAAGGTATCATCCTGTTTATGGCGACCATTGGCCTTAATTTTATCCTCGAAGGGGCGGGCCAGATTGCCTGGGGTTCCGACGTCAAAAAGCTCGATATCGGCCTGCCCGACAGCTCCTTCGAATATGCCGGCATGCTGTTCAATACCCTCGATTTATCGGCTGCCCTGATTGCCGCGATTATGGTCTCGGTCCTCGCCCTGTTCTTCCAGTACACGGGCACGGGTCGCGCGCTCAGAGCCGTGGCCGACGACCATCAGGCGGCAATGTCGGTAGGCATCCCGCTCAAATCGATCTGGATTATCGTCTGGTCGGTTGCCGGCATTGTCGCACTTGTCGCCGGCATCCTGTGGGGGACCAAGGCCGGGGTTCAGTTCTCGCTGGTGCTGATCGCCCTGAAAGCCCTGCCGGTTCTTATTCTGGGTGGCTTCACATCGGTTCCCGGAGCGATCATCGGCGGTCTGATTATCGGCGTTGGCGAAAAGGTTGTCGAAGTTTATTGGGGACCGGCCTTCGGTGGAGCGATTGAAGGTTGGTTCGCTTACATGCTGGCATTGGCATTCCTGATGTTCCGTCCACAAGGCCTGTTTGGCGAAAAAATAATTGAGAGGGTATAAACCAGGATGTTTTACCGAGAAGCCGGACAGTTCAAAACCAGTTACCAGAAGGATCAGGCGCTGTTCCCGATCATCCAGGACCGCTGGTTTATCGCCCTCGTGCTGGTCGTCGCCTTTGTCGTAATCCCCTATTTCGCCAACGAATACTGGTTTCAGGCCGTATTGATCCCTCTTTATATCTACGCCATCGCCGCCATCGGGCTCAATCTGCTGACCGGTTACGCCGGTCAGGTCAGTCTGGGGACCGGTGCCTTCATGGCGATTGGTGCCTATGCCACCTACAAGATGTGCACGGCATTTCCCGATTTGAATATTCTCCTGATTTTCGTCATGTCGGGGGTTTTTTCCGCCGGTGTCGGCATCGTCTTCGGCATTCCCAGTTTGCGGATCAAGGGGTTTTATCTGGCGGTGGCGACCCTGGCGGCCCAGTTCTTTATTCTGTGGCTGTTTAACAAGGTCGGCTGGTTTTTTAATGACAACCCGTCCGGCACCATCTCGGCACCGCCGCGCGAGTTGTTCGGGATAATGATCACCGGACCGAACGCACATGCCATGACCCGCTATTATGTGTGCCTGATGTTCCTCTCGGTGATGGCGCTGGCCGCCAAAAACATAGTGCGTGGACATATCGGACGGTCGTGGATGGCAATCCGCGACATGGATATCGCGGCTGAGATTATCGGCATCGAGCCGCTGAAAACCAAACTGATGGCCTTTGCGTTGAGCTCCTTTTACTGCGGCGTTGCCGGCGCCCTGTTCATTTTCTGCTGGCTCGGCGGTGGCGATACCGAGGCCTTTGGTATTTTCCTGTCGTTCCAGATTCTGTTCATGATCATCATTGGCGGCCTGGGCAGCATCATGGGTTCGATCATGGGTGCGGCATTTATCACTCTGTTGCCGATCTTTTTGACCAACGTTCCACCGATGATCGGACTGCCGATCGCCACGGATTTGTCGAAACATATCGAAGAGATTATTTTCGGGGGCCTGATCGTCTTTTTCCTGATTGTCGAGCCCCATGGGCTGGCCCGTTTGTGGCAGATTGCCAAGGAGAAATTGAGACAATGGCCGTTCCCCTATTAATCAGGTGCGGGCTGGCCAGCGAATGTACAGTTGCCGGAATTCGGCAGCGTGCTAAGCTGAATGAACCACATTATACCGTTGCCGGTTCGTTTGGCAAATGGGAGAAACCAAAGGGAGAAGATCAATGAAGATGCGCAATTTACTTTTATCAGCTGCCGGTTTTGCGGCGGTTGTTGCCGGAGTTATGGAATCCAAGATCGCCGTTGCCGACCAATTCTTTCCGATGCTGACCTATCGAACAGGTGCCTACGCGCCGAATGGAATTCCGGTCGCCAACGGATTTCGTGACTATTACGACATGCTTAACAAACGTGACGGTGGCATCAATGGTGTAAAAATTTCCTGGGAGGAATGTGAAACCAAATATGACACCAAAGTCGGCGTTGAATGTTACGAGAAGATGAAAAAAGGGGCGACGCTGTTTAACCCGCTTTCAACCGGCATTACCTATCAGCTCATCCCGAAAGCGTCTGTTGATAAAATTCCGATTTTATCCATGGGGTATGGTCAGACAGCGGCGGCTGATGGCCGGGTCTTTGAATGGATTTTCAACTTCCCGACAACCTATTGGTCGCAGGCGTCTGCTTTCGTCAAATACGTCGCAAGCGAAGTCGGTGGCATGGACAAGTTGAATGGCGTACATCTGGCACATATTTACCACAATTCAGCTTATAGCAAGGAAGCCAATCCGACCCTGGAAGCGCTTTCCGAAAAGTATGGCTTCAAACTGACTTTGATTGCAGTTGACCACCCGGGACAGGAACAGAAGGCCGCCTGGTTGCAGGTACGCCGGGCCCGTCCGGACTGGATTTTCATGTCGGGCTGGGGTGTGATGAACCAGGTCGCCATTAAAGAAGCCGTGACAACCGGTTTCCCGATGGATCATTTCGTTGGCAACTGGTGGTCGGGTTCAGAATCCGACACGGTTCCAGCTGGCGATGGTGCGTTTGGGTACAAGTCATCAAACCTGCATGGCACCGGCACCGACTGGCCGGTCATTCAGGATATCATCAAGTATGTCTATAACGGTGATATGCAAGCCGCCACGGAAAACAAAGTGGGCGATGTGCTGTTTAACCGCGGCGTCGTCAACGCCATGTTCGGAACCGAAGCCGTGCGCACGGCCCAAGGCAAATATGGCAATGAGGTAATGTCCGGTGAACAGGTTCGTTGGGGCCTTGAGAATCTGAGCATCACCGAAGCCAAACTGAAAGGCTTGGGTATGGAAGGGTTTACCAAGCCATTTACTGTCTCCTGTGCTGATCATGAAACCGGTGGGCCTGTCATCTTCCAGCAATGGACCGGAGATGGGTGGAAGTTTGTATCTGACTGGATCACGCCGATCAGAGAAGTCGTCCGGCCGATGGTCGAGGAAGCCGCCGCCGCTTACGCAAAAGAAAACAAGATCACACCGCGTAGCTGTAACTAGGGACGCATCATGACAACCCAAGCTGCCAATACCACAGCGGGGGTTGCCGATCAGGCAACCCCCCTTCTCACCGTCAATAATATTGAAGTGATTTATGATCACGTCATTCTGGTGCTGAAGGGGGTTCCGCTTGTTGTTCCCGACGGGGGCATCGTCGCCCTGCTCGGCGCCAACGGGGCTGGCAAAACGACAACACTGAAAGCCATATCCAATTTACTGCATGCCGAACGCGGCGAAGTGACCAAGGGCTCGATCGAAGCCATGGGCGAGCGGATCGACCGGTTGTCGCCCAATGAACTTGTCCGCCGCGGTATTATTCAGGTCATGGAAGGCCGCCATTGTTTTGAACACCTGACGGTCGAGGAAAATTTGTTGACGGGTGGCTACACGCGCCGCGACGGACGTGCCGCGATCGCTGAATCTTTGGAGAAAGTGTACCATTATTTCCCGCGTCTGCGCGAGCGGCGCACCAGCCAGGCCGGCTATACATCGGGTGGTGAACAGCAGATGACAGCCATTGGCCGGGCCCTGATGGCAAATCCGAAAATGATTCTGCTGGACGAGCCGTCCATGGGACTGGCGCCGCAGCTGGTCGAGGAAATCTTTGAAATTGTCAGTGACCTGAACAAGAAGGAAAAAGTCAGTTTTTTGCTGGCCGAACATAACACCATGGTCGCCCTGCGCTTTGCCGAATACGGTTACATTCTCGAGAACGGACGCGTGGTCATGGATGGCGATGCCGCATCACTCAGGGAAAATGAAGACGTGAAGGAATTTTATCTGGGCCTCGCCTCTGATGGCCGGAAAAGCTTTCGTGACGTCAAACACTACCGCCGCCGCAAACGCTGGCTCTAGGAGACGACGGGCAATAATGACCTCATCTCCCTATTACGACGAGCAGGAAACGCGCTCACCCGACGCCCGGGAGTCCGCCCACATGCAGGCACTGGATCAGCAAATCAGCAATGCCAAAGCCAATGCCCCCTATTTCTCCCGCCTCCTCAGAGACATTGATCCGGCAACCATAACCGATCGGGCCGGGCTGGCGCGCCTGCCCGTCACCCGAAAATCGGATTTGATTGCGCAGCAGAAAACGGCGATGCCGTTTGGCGGCCTGACCGCTTGTACGCCGGGCCAGTTGAAACGGATTTTTCAGTCGCCGGGTCCCATATACGATGCTGAAGGTTTTGGCGACGACTGGTGGCGAACAGCGCGGGCACTCTATGCGGCGGGAATTCGCCGTGGCGATATCCTGCACAACTGCTTTTCCTATCATCTGACACCAGCCGGTGTGATGACGGAAACCGGTGCCGCCAAACTGGGCTGTGCGGTTGTCCCTGCCGGGGTCGGCAATACGGAACTACAGGTCCGCGCGATCGCCGATATTCGCTCCACCGGATATCTGGGCACGCCTTCGTTTTTGAAGATTATCCTCGAGAAAGCCGAGGAGATGGGAGAGGACGTCTCGTCTTTGCGCAAGGGCGTGGTTGGTGGTGAAGCCTTTTTACCGCACCAGCGCCAGGAACTGGCTGATCGGGGTGTGCACTGCGGGCAGATCTATGCCAGTGCCGATATTGGCAGTATCGCCTACGAATCCCTGGCCCAGGACGGGCTGATCGTTGATGAGGGATTGCTGGTTGAAATCGTCAGACCCGGCACCGGCGATCTGGTAGCACCCGGTGAAGTGGGCGAAGTGGTGGTCACGACCTTTGTTGCCGATTATCCGCTGATCCGTTTTGCCACCGGTGATCTGTCGGCGGTGATGGCCGGCATCAGCCCCTGCGGACGCACCAACATGCGCCTGAAAGGCTGGATGGGCCGGGCCGATCAGACAACAAAGGTCAAAGGCATGTTTGTTCACCCCAAGCAGATTGCCGATATCGTCAACCGCCACCCGGATATCATCAAGGCCCGCCTGATTGTTGATCAGCGCGACGGGGCCGATGTAATGACCCTTTCGTGCGAGGTTGACCGCCCCGATGAGGTGGCCGGCGGCGACAGCTCCCTGCTGCAGGAAATCGCCACATCCATTCAGGCGGTCTGCAAATTACGCGGCGAAGTGGGTTTTGCCACACCGGGAAGCCTGCCCAATGACGGCAAAGTCATTGACGATATCCGCAAGCTTGGCGGCTAAAATGCAGTTCCCATCTGTGGCAATTGGGGCATATTGCCCGTAAATGACCTTGATCTCTGCATAAATTCGCCACAATTCCCGACTAGCCTAAAACCATAGACCTCCTCGTCTATACCCAGAGACCCCCCTCTCTGGTCCCCAATCTCGGCTTTATGCCGACACTTTACGACCGGATCTAACGATCCGGTCGTTTTTTTACGCGATGTTCATTTATTCCGGTTAACGCTTACAGGTGAACGGACAGCAGCAGACGACAGAAAGATGCAAACCATGTATATTGGCGCAACCCCCAGAAACAAAAGAGTCCTTATGCTGGATTCAGGGGTCGGTGGCCTGACCATTGCCCGCGCCATCACCGCCCGGCTTCCCGCCATCAACCTGCACTATCTGGCCGATGACGCAGGCTTTCCCTATGGGGGCTGGCCTGAGGAAAAGCTCAACCGGCGAATCTGCAGGTTACTGTCCGACCGTCACCGGGACGTACCGGCCGATGCCATTGTCATTGCCTGCAATACCGCATCAACCCGGGTGCTACCCCGCCTGCGCGCGCTGTTGCCCATACCGGTGGTTGGAACGGTGCCGGCAATCAAGCTGGCGACGGCGGCCTCTAAGTCAAAAATGATCTCGGTGCTGGCGACCCCGGCCACCGCCCGCAGTCCCTATTTGCGGGCATTGATAAAGCAGTTTGCCAGGGGCTTTGACGTCTCCGTTGTCGAGACCCCCGACCTCGCCGCCATGGCGGAAGGACACTTCAAGGGCACCGCCGTGGACCGCCAGAGGCTGGCCCGGGACATCGCCCCGGCCTTCATTGATGCCTGTGGTCGACGCACGGATACGGTCGTGCTCGGCTGCACCCATTATCCGCTTTTGCTTGATGAATTGCAGGCCGCAGCACCCTGGCCTGTGAACTGGCTTGATCCGGCACAAGCCGTCGCCAGTCAATTGATGCGGGTTCTCTACCCGTCTTGCTTGATTGGAGGACCACACCCGATCCCCGCAACGTTCACTTTTCAGTGGACCTCCGGCACCGCAGCACCGGAACTTCAGGCGCGCATGAGGGAACTCTGCCTGGGCAGCGTTCCCTCATCGCCTGACCGTCACCTTACAACAGGCGTTTCGGCTTAGCATTTCTGGGCGAAAGACATATCAGCGCCGTTCTTTTGGGGCTTACCAGAAAAGGTTTTTTTGATCTGAGTTCCCAGATTGGAAAATAATTTTCCCAATTCCCGGGCCCGCAGCTCACGGCCAACCCGTGCATAATATTCGTGGTCGATATTGGAACTGTATACGTTGTTCATAGCTAACTCCTTGTTTTAGAGATATATAGTAGGGGTGGTTTGAAAAACCTGATTAATTCCCCTGCTTCGACATGATTAATCTAGTCTCTTGATTTGTTTACAACAAACGAGTTATGTTAACACTTCAGTTAAGTTTTCTTTAAGTGACCATATGCCCCCTGATCGCCTGCCCCCGTTAAACAGTTTGCGCGCCTTCAACGCCGCCGCCCGCCATATGAGCTTTCAGGACGCGGCCGAGGAACTGTTTGTGACACCGGCCGCCCTCAGTTATCAAATTCGTCAACTCGAAGATCATTTGGGCGTGAAGTTGTTTAACCGCCTGAACCGGGCCGTCGAACTGACCGAAATGGGGCTGCTGATCGCACCGGGCATTCGCGAGGGTTTCGCGCGTCTGAGCAAAACCATGCAACAGCTGGAACGGCGCAAATCGAGCAATGTTCTGGTCATTTCCGCCGGTCCCGCGATTACCGCCAAATGGCTGGCCCCGCGGCTCTACCGGTTTGTATCGAAACACCCGAATATCGATGCGCGGGTGTCTTCAAGCGTCAAGAAAGTCGACCTGGAAGAGGATGATGTGGATGTGGCGATCCGCTTTGGCGCCGGCAAGTACGCACATTGCCGAACAGAAAAACTATTTGATGAATATGTAACCCCCATGTGCAGCCCGGCATTGGTCAACGGCGACCGGCCGCTCAGGACCCCCGATGACCTGAAAAATCACACGCTGATTTCGGACGACACCCACGTCGGTTTTTTTGATTTGGCAGACTGGAATGCCTGGTTCGAGCAGGCCGGTGTCAAAGACGGCAATCAGGGCCACGGCAAACTCCAGTTCAACGTTGCCGACCACGCCCTGGATGCGGCGATTTCCGGCGCCGGCGTGGTATTGGGCCGGACCGCACTGGCACAGGGCGATCTGGATGCCGGGCGTCTGGTGATGCCCTTTGATCTGAAAATCAAAGCCGATTTTTCATTTTTCCTGGTTTATCTGGAAAGCCGGGCCGAGGATCCCAATATCCGCGCCTTCAGAGACTGGCTGATGGATGAGATCGGCGGCTATGCCACCCGCGAGACGCCGGGGCCAGCCGTCTGATTGTCCGCCCTGTGTGCTTCTTTTTCCAGACGAGATGGGCTAGGTTCGGTTAACCGATCAACAAGCGTTAGAAATCTGCAATCCATGGCCCATTTCTCCGGCGAAAATTTGCTTTGCTTCCGTGGTGAACGGACCGTGTTTGCGGACCTTTCCTTCACCTGTGTAACCGGTGGCGCCTTGCTTTTGCGGGGTCCCAATGGCAGTGGAAAATCAACCCTGTTGCGGCTGATGGCCGGGCTTTTGAAAGCCCACGAAGGCGATCTTTTCTGGGACGGCGAGGCGATTTCCGAAGAACCCGAGGCCCATAACGGGCGTTTACATTATGTGGGCCACGCCGATGCCGTGAAATCAGTGCTGACGGTAAGCGAAAATATCGCATTCTGGAGCGGACTGCGGAGCCAGCCGGAGAAAACAGGGGCGGCTCTGGACGCATTCGGCATTGCCTATCTGGCAGATGTGCCCGGGCGGTTTCTGTCGGCAGGGCAGAAGCGCCGGGTCAATCTGGCCCGCATCAAGGCATCCTTTGCGCCGCTTTGGCTGCTCGACGAGCCGACTACAGCGCTGGATGCCGGTGCCATCGCCGACCTGGAACGGGAAATTGCCGATCATCGGGCCAGCGGCGGCATGGTCATTGCCTCAACCCATGCCGAACTGGGCCTTGCCGATGCCCATGTTCTCAATTTGAGCGATTATCAACTGCGCGGGGCCATGGCATGAAGGCCTTTGCCAGTATCGTCAAACGGGATTTGCGACTGGCCCAGCGCCAGGGGATGGACAGCCTAATGGTCGTCGCTTTTTTTGTGCTTGCTGTGGTTCTGTTCCCTTTTGGCGTTGGCCCGGAAGCCAGCATTCTGGCCCGCATCAGCTCCGGCGTGATTTGGGTTGCCGCGCTGCTGGCGGCCATGTTGTCGCTGGAGCGCCTGTTTCAAATCGATTATGAAGACGGCAGCCTCGAATTGCTGGCCCTGCAGCCGGTCCCACTGGAAATAACGGTGCTTGCCAAAATCACCGCGCACTGGCTGACAACCGGGCTGCCGCTGCTGATCGCCACCCCCCTGCTGGCGATTTTCATGAACCTGCCCGGCGACGGGTTTCTGGTGCTTGTCCTGACCCTGGCCATTGGCACCCCCAGTCTCAGCCTGATCGGGGCCATCGGCGCCGCCCTGATTCTGGGATCCCGGCGCGGCGGGGTGCTGCTTTCCCTGCTGGTGCTGCCGCTTTATATCCCGGTGCTCATATTCGGGGTCAGTGCCGTTGACGGCGCCATCAGCGGCCTGTCGGTCAAACCCCATTTGCTGATTATGACCGGCCTGCTGGTCGCCGCCCTGCCCCTGTGTCCATGGGCCGGGGCCGGGGCGATCAGGCAAGCTCTGGAGACATAATATTGACACACTTCCACGCAATTTTGCGCGAGATCAAAACATATGGGTGTAAAACCGGCTATGACGCGTAAAATAGGTTCTGAATTGAACGTACTGGTCAAACTGTTAAGTATTGAAAATGATATTTCATAAGTATGCAAACCCGACACGGTTCCTGAAACTCGCCAGCCTGATTCAGCCCTGGGCGGCGGCGGCAACGGTATTGCTGTTTCTGTCTGGCCTGTATTTTGCGCTGCTGGCGTCGCCCGGGGACTATCAGCAGGGCGAAACCGTCCGCATCATGTATATCCACGTACCGGCGGCCTGGATGGCCATGTTCTGTTATACGGCCATGGCCGTTGCCGCCGCTGTAGGTCTGATCTGGAAGCATCCGGTCGCCGACCTGGCAGCCCGGGCAACGGCTCCGATCGGTGCCTGTTTCACATTTCTGGCCCTGTTCACCGGGTCTCTGTGGGGGAAACCCATGTGGGGAACCTGGTGGGTCTGGGATGCGCGCCTGACATCGGTACTGATTCTGTTTTTTCTGTATCTCGGCTATATGGCGCTGGCCAATGCCTTCGACGACCCGGCGCGCGGCAGCAAGGCGTCGGCCATTCTGGCGCTGGTCGGTGTGGTCAATGTGCCGGTCATCAAGTTTTCCGTGGATTGGTGGAATACACTGCATCAACCGGCAAGTGTCGTCAAAATGAGCGGCCCGGCAATTCACCCCAGCATGCTGATACCGCTGATCCTCATGGCCCTGGCCTTCAAGGCCTATTATATCTGGGTCCTGCTGATTCGCATGCGCGCAGAGATCAACGAGGGGAAAATTCGCTCCCTGCGCCTGCGTCAGGTTCATGCCGGACAGCCACCCGACGCTGCCGGCGACAAGATAACCCAGGCGGTGAACTGATATGGACGGCTTTGCCAGTTATCTGAATATGGGTGGCCACGGCGGTTTCATCTGGTCCGCCTATGGCATGGTCTTTATAGTTTTACTGGGCCTGTGGCTGATCAGTCGGCGCTATGTGCGTTTGTCGAAGGCACAACTCGATCACCTTGATCAGAAACGTCCGCACCGCCAGGAGAGTCAAACCGATGAAACGTAAACATAAACGCCTGACCTTCGTCGGTGTCGCCCTGCTGTTGCTGGCAGCGGCGGCGGCGCTGGTTTTAACCGCCTTTGAAGACAGTATCGTGTTTTTCTACAGCCCGACAGATCTGATCAGCAAGAAGCCGGCGCCGGACCGGCGCCTGCGGCTGGGCGGGCTGGTCGAGGAAGGCAGTGTCGAAAAACCGGGCGCCGGCCTTGTCCTGTTTCGGGTCACCGATACGGCGCAAGCCGTCGACGTCAGTTTTACGGGAATTTTGCCTGACCTGTTTCGCGAAGGCCAGGGCATCGTCGCCGAGGGACATTTGATAAAGGGTGTATTCATGGCCGATAATGTATTGGCCAAACATGACGAAAATTATATGCCGCCGGAGGTCGCGGAAGCGCTGAAAAAATCCGGCCAGTGGCAGGGCAATGAAAAGGAAAAAACCCAATGACCGCAGAACTGGGACACTTCGCACTCATCCTCGCCATGTTAATTGCGGCGATCCAGGCCACCTTGCCGCTGATCGGCGCGCAAAAAAACCTGACGGTCTGGATCGAGCTTGCCAAACCGACGGCGTTTCTGCAGCTGGCGCTGACCACACTGGCCTTTGGCTGCCTGATCCATGTCTATCTGATTTCCGATTTTACCGTGGTCAACGTCGTCCAGAATTCACATACGGCAAAACCGCTGCTTTATAAAATCGCCGGCGCCTGGGGCAACCATGAAGGCTCGTTGCTGTTGTGGGTGTTCATCCTGTCTGCCTATGGGGCTGCCGTCGCCCTGTTTGGCCGCAACCTGCCACCGGCATTCAAGGCTCGGGTGCTGGCCGTTCAGGCCATGATCGCGCTCGGTTTTTACCTGTTCATGCTGCTCACATCAAACCCGTTTGAACGCGTTTTCCCGGCCCCTCTGAACGGCACCGATCTCAATCCCCTGTTGCAGGATCCGGGCCTGGCGTTCCATCCCCCGATGCTGTATTTCGGTTATGTGGGCTTTTCCATCGCCTTTTCCTTTGCCATTGCGGCCCTTATCGAAGGCCGGGTTGATGCGGCCTGGGCGCGCTGGGTACGTCCCTGGACACTGGCCGCCTGGGTTTGTCTCAGTGGCGGCATCGCGCTTGGCTCCTGGTGGGCCTACTACGAGCTGGGTTGGGGCGGCTGGTGGTT
>JABMNT010000232.1 GCA_013203595.1 Rhodospirillales bacterium | reverse complement strand
GGCCGATGCCGCCGGTGGTGAACACGTAATCATAGCGGGCCCTGAGGCTGTTAACGGCATCGATGATTTCGGCTTCGATGTCGGCGACGATGCGGGCTTCCATCATGCGGATACCCAGTTGGTTGAGCTCGTCTCCAAGAAAGCCCAGATTGGCGTCCTTGGTCCGCCCCGAGAGCACTTCGTTGCCGATGATCACCATCGCCGCGGTGACGGTCTTGTTGTCTTCAGTCATTTGTCTGCCTTTTAGTTATTGCCGTTGGGGAGGGCGTCCACCACCGGGTCCACCGGGTCCACCGGGTCCGCCAGGCCCGCCGGGCCCACCGCCGCCACCGCCCATCATATGAGGCGGGGCACAGGCCATGTCACCGGTGGGAATGGACATACACTGGCTTTCAACCGTGCCCCGGCGTCCTTCGAAAGTGCACGAATCCCCCTCCCGGGCACCAGCGCAGGCATCCAGGGCCGATTGCGGCGGACCGCCGCCGGGAAGTCCCTGCTGCATACCGCCCGGTTGCATACCGCCCGGGCCGCCACCGGGGCGCTGGCCACCGCCGGGCCTTTGGCCAACCGGACCGCCGCCCGGGCCGCCAGCGCCCCGCTGTTTTTTAAAGGAATTATCAGGAAAACCCACCCAGCAACGGCCGATTTGCGGAAACGCTTTGGTCACCACATAGTGATAGGTGCCGTTCGGATATTCAGGGGTCACCCCGTCGCGCCCGTTACAGGCATCCAGATCACCGGTTCCCGCCGCATATTCCCAGTCGGCCGTATACTTGCCGCTGTAGCTGCCGCCCGGGCCACCCGGGCGCTGGCCGGCTTTGGTCCGCCAGCTCGGCTTCAACTCGACCAGGCCACTGCCAGCATTGGCCGGATCGCGATACCCGAAAGGACCGTAAATGGGAAACCCGTCGGCCGCATAACCGAGCAGAACCGGCACCTCCGAAGAGGGTGCCTTTTGCATGAGGCCGTTGGGAACCCCATGGTAATGATAAGTGCCATCGGGCTGCACGTGGGCGTTGGAACTGTCGATACCCAGATTGACGCCGCCGGTCATCGCCTCGATATTCCAGCTCCGGTCGTTGTTCCAGTATTCGGCCGTCTGTGAATCAAACACCACCCCGTTCAGGGCGATACCAAACAGGTTATGGCCGACCTGGGTCACGGTTTTGAACTTATTCGGCTGCAGTTTGACCTGATAGGAACGGGCATGGGATTTGATGGAATTGGGATTGCCGCGCCCCGGAAACTGGCCAGTTGCGTGGTTTGGCAGGCTGTCGGTCTTGATGTAGCGGTAGCCGTCGGCTTCGCTGATTGAAATCTGTGCAGCTGCTTCCGCGCTGGGCAGGAACATCTGCCACCAGGGCACAGGCTTGATCGCCGGTGTCAGTTCCCCGGTCGTCGAATGCACCCCGTGGGCGAAAACCGGTCCGGCCAGCAATAAAGCGGCAACAGCACATACGCCTGTTTTCAAACCCGTCATGGCATTTCCCCTCTGTGTTTTCGGGCCCTACAGATAGCCGCCTTTTGTCAACCCATCGAACAACAATTTGCCGCCGGCGACAATCATCATCGAATAGCTGATCCAGTAAAACAAGGACTGGGAAACGATACCATGCAGTTTCAGGCCAAGCCAAATGCCAAATGGCGCAAGCGGCAACAGAACTGCGGAAATGATCAGGTTTTCCGCCGAGAACTGGCCCAGCCAGGCGTAGGGCACCAGCTTCATCTGGTTGATGGCGAAAAAGAACATGACATTGGTGCCGACGAACAGGGTCTTGTCCATCTGTTGCGGCAACAGGTAGAACTTAACCGGTGGCCCCCCGGCATGGGCGACAAAACTGGTAAAACCCGAAATCCCGCCTGCCAGGGCGCCAAGCAGCCAGTGGCGCTTGACCGGCACACCGGCGGCACCGGTTTTGATAAAGAAGCTCAGCGCAAACGCCAGGGTAATGACGCCCAACAGCAGGCGCACCGTGTTTTCATCCACATACCGAAACGTCATGGTGCCAATCCCGATACCGACCACGGCGGCCGGCAGCATGATCAGCAGGTTGCTTTTATCCCAGGTCTTGCGGTAGGCCCAGAGCCCGAGCCAGTCCATCAGCACCAGGATCGGCAGCATAATCGCCGCCGCTTTCAACGGCGACACAAAGACCGCCATGATCGCCACCGTGATCGAGCCGACACCGCCGGAAAACCCGCTTTTTGAAATGCCGGTCAGCAGCACGG
>JABMNT010000231.1 GCA_013203595.1 Rhodospirillales bacterium | reverse complement strand
TCGTTCTGGATATGGGCGTTCTCTTTGGCTTCGAGGGCCTGGTGCAAGCCTTCCGAATAGCGCCGGCCTTCCATCATGCGACCGGTAAATTCGTCGATGATAATAACCTGGTCATCCTTGACGATATAATCCGTATCGCGCTGGAACATGTGATGGGCGCGCAGGGCCTGGTTGGCATGATGGACAAGCGACACATTCTGGATGTCGTACAGGTTGCCGTCTTCCAGCAGTTCCGCTTCGCGCAGCAGGGTCTCGATTTTTTCGGTTCCGGCTTCGGTAAAGGCAATGGAACGGGCCTTTTCGTCTTTCTCGAAGTCCTCAGGTGCCAGGTTGGGAATCAGCTTGTTGATCGCCGCATACATGTCCGAATTGTCTTCAGTGGGGCCTGAAATAATCAGCGGCGTGCGGGCCTCATCAATGAGAATACTGTCGACCTCGTCAACGATGGCGTAGTTGAACTCGCGCTGAACCATTTCTTCGAGGGAAAACTTCATATTGTCGCGCAGATAATCAAAACCAAGCTCGTTGTTAGTCGCATAGGTCACATCGCAGCGGTATTGGTCCTGGCGCTGGGCGTCGTCCAGACCATGGACAATAACACCAGCCGTCAGACCCAGATAGGTATAGACCTGACCCATCCACTCGGAATCGCGTTGCGCCAGATAATCGTTGACGGTAACCACGTGCACGCCCTTGCCTTCAAGGGCATTCAGATAGACCGCCAGGGTCGCCACCAGGGTTTTGCCCTCGCCGGTGCGCATTTCCGCAATGCGCCCTTCGT
This sequence comes from Rhodospirillales bacterium, assembly GCA_013203595.1. Lineage (GTDB taxonomy): Bacteria > Pseudomonadota > Alphaproteobacteria > Rhodospirillales > Casp-alpha2 > JABMNT01. The sequence continues at coordinate 5,863 of JABMNT010000231.1, read as the reverse complement.
GCAGGATAATACCGCCCAGCAACTGCACATCAAAATGGCGCTGGCCGAGGGTGCGTTTTGCCGCTTCCCGAACCGTTGCAAAGGCATCTTCGAGAACGTCGTCCAGGCTCTCGCCGGCTTCCAGGCGCTGACGCAACCAGGGCGTTCGCGCCTTCAAATCGTCATCACTCAGGGCAACCAGTGTCGGTTCCAGCGCATTTATCGCGTCGACCCGCGTTTGCAGGCGTTTCAGATATCGGTCGTTGGCGGAACCAAACAGGCGTTTGGCGAGGGCGTCGAGCATGGAAAGTATCCTGCGGAAAAGTGTCTGTTACGGGTTAACCGGGCCGACCCTGAGACGTCACTATTCAGACCCGTTACGGCGCGTCAAAGAGATAGAGTTGTAGGCCGCTTCTGTCAATGCACAGGCGGCTGTTTTGTGTCGCTGGCGGGCAGAACGGGGCTTGACGTTTGAGCCAATTGCCGCACAATTTCCAGTGATATTCCCGATCCCGACGTTGAAACACAGGCAGGGCAATGATGGAACAGGATTTTGCGGGCAAGATTGCATTGATAACCGGCTCCAGCGGTATGGGTCTGGCCAGTGCCCTGCGCATCGCGGCAGGCGGTGGCCGGGTCCATCTGTGCGGGATTGATGATGAGCTCAACACAGAAGCCGCCAGACGGGCCGGATCCATGGCGATTGCGGTCCACAAGGTCGACGTTTCCGATGAACAGCAGGTTGCCGCTGTTGTCGAAAAAGTCGCCGGGCTGGAAGGCGGACTCGATATTGTCGTCAATGCCGCCGCCATCCAGACCTACGGCGATGTGGAAACCACCGACAGCGCGCACTGGGACCGGGTCATGAACGTCAATGTCAAATCCTGTTATCTGACCAGCCATTACGCGGTGCCGCACATGAAAAAGCGCGGCGGCGGGGCGATTGTCCATTTATCGTCGGTCCAGGGCCATGCCAACCAGTACGACGTATTGGCTTATGCCACATCGAAAGGGGCCATCCACGCCCTGACCCGGGCCATGGCCGTTGACTGCGCCAAACATAACATCCGCGTCAATTCCGTCAGTCCGGGCGCGGTCCGCACGCCGTTGCTTGAAGTCTCAGCCCGCCGTTCCCTCGGCGACGGCCGCACGCTCGATGAAATCATGGATAGTTTTGGTCAATCCCATCCCATCGGACGGATTGGCAGGCCGGAAGAAATCGCCGAATTGATTGCCTTTTTGTGCAGCGAGCGGGCGAGCTTTTGCACGGCCAGCGATTTTGTTGCCGATGGCGGCCTGAAATCACTGATTGGCGGCTAATCGCCCTCGGGGCGGATTTCGCTTAATATTTTGCGGCCCATATCAATCGCCAGTTCGCGGGGCATGCCGGCGGTTATACGCGGATCGTAAATCATCCGGATCATCCATTTGTCGTGTTCGGTCAGGGATGCTTCTGGAATGCCGTCATTAAATATGGAAGGTCTTACCAGGTCGCTGTCGTTTGCCAGTCCGAAAATCTGTGTCAACTGGGAAACGAAGCAGGCACGGATGGTCCGATTTGGATGATTACTGGGCAAAACGATAAACCCCGCCACGATCTCCAACTTGCGGGTGAAAATTTTTGAAAAACAGGCGGCATTATCAAGATGGTACTGCACCAAATCGGGGTCGTTATCGAAATACCTGCCGACTTTTTTGAAGATTTCTGAAGAGGGGTAGTAATAGACGATGAGATTTACATTTTTTTGATTGAACTGGTCGCCCAGGGTACCGTTTTTCTGTTTTGAAAGGGAATAATAAAGCTCGATGGGGTGCCCCGTTAATTCCCGCAAAGTGTCGATGTGTTCGCTGACAATATTTTCCAGAAACGGTGGCGCATAATAGCCCGACTGAAGGCCTACCCGTATCGGTGCTTTCCATTTGCGAACATGATCGTGGCGTCTTGTGGTAAATTTGTTGCCGAACCCGATAATGTCGAAGTTTTGAATGATGATGTCATTGGAAACAGAGGTTGAAACCTGCGGCGTTAGCGGTGCGGTCGGTGTTTGACCACAGCCGTAGAGCGGCAGCAGCAGGGCGACAAGGCGAAGGGTTTTTGCGGCAGTGATCATGATCGGTCCGTCCAAACAGTCTTTGAAATACACCCAGGTGAGTTATCGCGTTTTGCTTTGGTATTACGCAGGGTTTGTTAGTTTAAAGACCTCCGGACGACGGGGTTTTCCGGCCGGATTTCACTTAATATTTTGCGGCCCATATCAATCGCCAGTTCGCGGGGCATGCCGGCGGTTATACGCGGATCGTAAAACATCCGGATCATCCATTTGTCGTGTTCGGTCAGGGAAAAATGCTGGCTCACATCATTGAAGATGGAGGGATTTACGTCGGCACTGTCGTTGGCCAGGCCCAGAATCTGGGTCAGTTCCTCGACCACGCAGGCCCACATATGGTCTTTAGGGCGGTGGTCGGGAAAGACCGCGAAGCCGGCGACAATCTCGTTGTTGCGGGTGAAGAATTTGGCGAAACAGGTGGAATTGTCGACCATGAACTGGACCTGCCTGGGGTCGTTGTCGAAATGTTTGCCGACGGCTTTATAGATGTCTTTGGTTGGCAGGTAATAGAGGATGAAGTTGACTTTCTTGGGATCAAAATCCTTGGCCAGACGGCCAGCCTTCTGCATCGACAGGGAATAGTAAAGCTCGATCGGATGGCCGGTCAGTTCCCACAGGTTGCGAATATGCTCGCGTACGAATTTTTCGAAATAGGGCGGGTATTTGCCCTGAATGCCGAAGCGTATGGGCTGCACCCATTTGCGCACGTTCTTGTAGCGCTTGTGCGTATATTCGTTGCCAAAGGCGACAATGTTGAAGTTGCGCAGGATCTTGTTATTGGTCAGCGGCTCCTGGGCATGGCCCGGGATTCCCCAGACGGCGAGCAGTACCAGGGCAAGAATGGGCAAATAGGAGCGATAGCCTGTCATGACGGGCAGATCATAACGCGTTGAACTGGATAGGCAAATAGCAGAAAGTGCGGGTTGCTCAAAGTTCTGTGATTGCCCGTAAAAATCAGTTCAGAAGCTTGTATGGAGGCGGGTGATATGCTTTATCGATGGCACTCTTTTTCTTTTTAGCTGACGCGTTGATAATTATATACGCTGGCATCCGGAAACGCCGGCACGAGCAAGGATATTAAAATGCAAAACTGCCTTAAAACCCTGACCGCCGCCATCACCCTCAGCCTGGCTGTGACGGGCCCCCTGCAGGCCCAGGACAACCCGGTCGCCGCCGAGGTCAACGGGGTGAAAATCATGCTTTCAGACGTGGTTGAGGCGCAGCGCCTGCTGCCCGAGCAATACCGGAAAATCCCCTTCGATCAGATCTTCCCGACCCTGCTCGACAGCGTCATCGATAGCCACCTGTCGGCTGCCGATGCCAGAAAACAGGGGCTGCACAAAGAAGAAGCCTTTAAGAAGGAAATGCAGCGTATCGAGAGACAATTGCTGCAGCGCAACATGCTGACCCTGGCGATTGCCCAGCAGGTGACCGACGAAGCGGTCAAGGCCGCCTACGACAAGCTTGCCGCATCGAGCGCCGGTAATGCGGAAATTCATGCCCGCCATATCCTGCTGAAAACCGAAGCCGAAGCGACGGCGGTCATTGCCGAACTGGATAAGGGCAAGGACTTTGCCGAACTGGCCAAAACCAAGTCGACCGGTCCGTCCGGTCCCAATGGCGGCGATCTGGGTTTCTTCGGGCGTGGACAGATGGTTCCGGCCTTCGAGAAAGCGGCCTTTGAGCTTGAAAAAGGCATGTATTCGACGGCCCCGGTCAAAACCCAGTTTGGTTACCATGTCATTCTGCAGGAAGACAAACGTCAAAAAGCACCGCCGTCCTTTGCCGAGGCGGAACCCAAATTGCGTGCCGAACTGTCACAACAGGCCGGTGGCGAGTATATGGGAGGCTTGCGAAAAGTCGCAAAAATCGAGAAGTTCCTGCCGAAACCGGCACCGGCAGCGGAAGCCGATAAACCGGCAACTGATGCCGATAAAAAAGCCAACTAGATAAAAAAGCCAACTAAAGGTCAATCCCATGTCTTCAGAACTTTCCCCGTCACCACTGGCACCTGCCCGGTTTCCTGATCTTCCGGCGGTCGCCGGCGTGCGCCTGGCAACTTCAGCAACCGGCCTCAGGTACAAGGGGCGGGACGACCTGCTGATCTGTGAGGTGATCGAGGGAACTACCGTGGCCGGCACTTTGACCACGTCGAAAACCTGCTCGGCCGCGGTCGACTGGTGCAAGAAGGCGCTGGTCGGTGGTGCCGCGCGGGGGCTGATTGTCAATTCGGGCAATGCCAATGCGTTCACCGGAAAAGCCGGTGAGCAGGTGGTGGAAACCTGCGTTTCGGCGGTTGCCGATCAACTGGCCTGCCGACCGAGCCGGGTGTTTTGCGCCTCGACAGGTGTGATCGGCCAGCAACTGCCGGCCGAGGCTATTGTTTCTCATGTGGGCAGTGCCTGGGCGCGGATGGAAGACAGCAATGCTGATCTCTGGCACAAAGCGGCAAAGGCGATCATGACCACCGATACCTTTGCCAAAGGAGCCGGGCAAACGGTGAAGATCGGCGATGCGGACGTACATATTGCCGGGATCGCCAAGGGCTCGGGTATGATTGCACCGGATATGGCGACCATGCTGGCTTTTATCTTCACCGATGCAGCCCTGCCGGCGCCGCTGCTGCAGGAGCTGTTCAGCCCGGCGGTGGCGCGCAGTTTCAATGCCATTACCGTCGACAGCGACACCTCGACCAGTGACACGGCCCTGCTGATGGCAACGGCGGCAGCCCCCGGGCAGCCGTCCATCGCCAGTGCCGAAGATCCGCTGCTTGACGATTTCCGCCAGGCGCTGGATGCGGTGCTGCTCGATCTGGCCCAGCAGATTGTGCGCGACGGAGAAGGTGCCACCAAGTTTATATCGATTACCGTGACCGGGGCGGAGACCGATATTGCGGCGCGGCGGATCGGTCTGTCGATCGCCAATTCGCCGCTGGTGAAAACCGCCATTGCCGGCGAAGACGCCAACTGGGGCCGGATCGTCATGGCTGTCGGCAAGTCCGGGGAAATGGCGGACCGCGACAAACTGGCCATTGAAATCGGCGGCTATGCGGTTGCCCGCGCAGGCATGGCCGTTGACGGCTTTGATGAGACGCCGGTTGCCGCTCATATGAAAAACCAGGAAATCGATATCTCGGTGGATGTGGGAATTGCCGATGGCCGGGCCACCGTCTGGACCTGCGATCTGACCCACGGCTACATATCGATCAATGCCGATTACCGATCCTGATCCGTCCGGCTGCTGGAACGCGCCCTTTGTAAAAAAGCCCGGCCTGCCGACGGTTTTTGTCGTCGCCGTCGCTCTGGTCGACAGCGACAACCGGGTGCTGATTGCGCAGCGCCCGCCGGGCAAATCGATGGCCGGCCTGTGGGAGTTTCCCGGCGGCAAGATCGATCCCGGCGAACTGCCCGAATCCGCGCTCGTGCGGGAACTGAAAGAAGAGCTGAACATCGACATCACGGAAAGCTGTCTGGCGCCGCTGACCTTTGCCAGCCATGTCTACGACGACTTTCATCTGCTGATGCCGCTCTATGCCTGCCGCCAGTGGCAGGGCCAGATGAAGCCCATGGAAGGGCAGGTGCTGAAATGGGTGCGTCCGGTCCGCCTCGCCGATTACCCGATGCCACCGGCCGATGGGCCGCTGGTCGCCATGCTGCGTGACTTTCTCTAGGTGTTGGAGAGTCTGCAATCCCTGAGCCCGGAATTTTACCTGTTTGCAGCGATCGCCGTGCTGCTGACCGGCATTTCAAAAAGCGGGTTTTCCGGCGGTGTCGGCT
>JABMNT010000230.1 GCA_013203595.1 Rhodospirillales bacterium | reverse complement strand
CGGGCACCATGTCGCCCTATCAGCACGGCGAGGTTTTCGTTACCGATGATGGTGCCGAGACCGACCTGGATCTGGGCCATTACGAGCGCTTTTCCGGGGTTTCCGCCCGACAGACCGACAATGTGACAACCGGACGCATCTATTCCGACGTGATTGCCAAGGAGCGGCGGGGTGATTACCTGGGGGCGACCATTCAGATCATTCCCCATATCACCGATGCCATTAAGGCGTTTGTCGTTAATGATTTAACCGATGAAGACTTCGTGCTTTGTGAAATCGGCGGTACCGTTGGCGATATCGAGGGATTGCCGTTTCTGGAGGCGATCCGCCAACTGGGCAACGACCTGGGCCGTGACCGGACCATGTATGTGCACCTGACCCTGTTGCCCTATATTCCCACCGCCGGTGAACTGAAAACCAAACCGACCCAGCATTCGGTCAAGGAAATGCTGAATGTCGGGATTCAGCCGGATATCCTTTTATGCCGCCCCGACAGGGAAATACCGGAAAGCGAACGTCGGAAGATTGCCTTATTCTGTAACGTCCGGTCAGAAGCGGTTATCCAGGCGCTTGATGTGGATTGTATTTACCGGGTACCGATCAGCTATTCGGAAGAGGGCCTTGACGACGAAGTTTGCCGTTATTTCCGCCTCGATGCCCCGCAACCGGATTTGACGCGCTGGCGTGAAATCACCGAACGCGCAACCAAACCCGAAGGCGAAGTCACGGTTGCCGTTGTCGGCAAATACACCGGTCTTCTGGATGCTTACAAATCCTTGGCCGAGGCCCTGGCCCACGGCGGGATAGCCAACAATGTAAAGGTCAGGCTGAACTGGATTGATTCGGAAATCTTTGAAGGTGACAACACCATGCACGCCTTGGAAGGGGTCCATGGTATTCTGGTGCCCGGCGGGTTTGGCGAGCGCGGGATTGAAGGAAAAGTCGCTGCCGCCAAATTTGCCCGCGAACATAAGGTTCCGTTTTTCGGCATTTGCTTAGGTATGCAGATGGCGGTGGTCGAGGCGGCGCGCAACATGGCTGGTATTGACGGTGCAGGCTCGACCGAGTTCGGCCCCTGTGCCGAGCCGGTTGTCGGCCTGATCACCGAATGGGAACGCGATGGAACCACCGAAAAACGCTCGGAATCCAGTGACAAGGGCGGAACAATGCGGCTCGGGGCCTATCCGGCAAATCTCACCGCCAACAGCCTGATCCGACAGATCTACGGCACCGACAGCATTTCAGAACGGCACCGGCATCGCTATGAGGTCAATCTCGAATACGAGGATGCCCTGGCCAAACAGGGCATGATCTTTTCCGCCAAATCGCCGGATGGAATTTTGCCGGAAATCGTAGAAATACCCGATCACCCCTGGTTTATTGGCGTTCAATTCCATCCCGAGTTAAAATCGAGACCGTTTGAGCCGCATCCGCTGTTCAAATCGTTCATTAACGCGACCATTGATCAATCACGACTGGTTTAGAGATGACAGAAGCAAAACAGGTACGTATTGGCTCGTTAAGCGTTGCCAATAATCAGCCGATCACAATTATCGCCGGCCCCTGCGCCATGGAAAGCCGTGGGCATGCCATGGATATGGCCGGTGCTCTGGTGGAAATGGCTGACGATCTGGGCTTCGGGTTGATTTACAAGTCGTCCTTCGACAAGGCCAACCGAACAAGTTCGGCCAGCCCGCGGGGCATTGGTCTTGCTGAGGCCCTCAAGATTTTTTCCGACATCAAATCCGAAATCGGCTGTGCGGTGCTGACGGACGTCCATGAGCCGGGGCAATGCGCCGAAGTGGCAACTGTGGTCGATGTCCTGCAAATTCCAGCCTATCTGTGTCGGCAAACCGACCTGCTGGTTGCCGCCGGTAAATCAGGCGCCGCCATCAATGTCAAAAAAGGCCAGTTTCTCGCCCCCTGGGACATGGCCAACGTGGTTAGCAAAATTGAAGAAACCGGCAACAACCGGGTCATGGTTTGCGAGCGCGGGGCCAGCTTTGGTTATAACACCCTGGTCAGCGACATGCGGGCCTTGCCGGTGTTGGCGAAAACCGGTTGCCCGGTGGTTTTTGATGCGACCCATTCCGTACAGCAGCCGGGCGGGCAGGGGACGACGTCGGGCGGGCAGCGTGAGTTCGCACCGGTACTGGCCCGTGCCGCCGTTGCCGTTGGTGTTGCCGCGGTCTTCATGGAAACCCATCAGGACCCCGACAGCGCCCCATCCGACGGCCCGAACATGATCCCTCTGGATCAGATTCGCGGTGTTATCGAAACTCTTATGGCCTTTGATAAACTGGCGAAAACACATCCCGTCGACATCTCCTGAACCGGCGGTTACCGGGGGTATGATGGCGCGCAGAGGAACGTATACATCCGCCATATGAAGCGGGCGCATAAGAAAGCAATCAGCAAAGGGAGAGCGTTATGAAGTATAAGTTTCTGGGGCGTACCGGGGTCGAAGTATCGCAACTTTGTTTTGGCACCATGTCCTTTGGCGGTGATGCCGATGCGGCGGAATCTGCCAAAATGTACAAAGCCTGTCGTGACAGCGGCATTAATTTCTTTGACTGCGCCAACGCCTATAGCGACGGCAAGGCCGAGGAGATTTTGGGGGGTCTGATGAAAGACCACCGCGATGAACTGATAATCACCACCAAATGCTATAACCCCACAGCCAAGTACCGAAACTCGGGTGGCAGCAACCGACGTCATATCGTGAAAGCCGTAGACGACAGCCTCAAGCGTCTGGGCACGGACCGTATTGATGTCCAGTTCATGCACCAATGGGATGAAAACACGCCTGTTGAGGAGACCTTGCGGGCCCTTGAATTGCTGGTCGAAAGCGGCAAGGTCCTGTATCTCGGCGCCAGTAATTACGCGGCCTGGCAGATCGCCAAGGCACTGGGCATTTCCGAGCGCCACGGCTGGGCCCGGTTTGATGTCCTGCAACCCATGTATTCGCTGGTCAAGCGTCAGGTTGAAACGGAAATTCTGCCTCTGGCCGGTGCCGAGAATCTGGGGGTGATCACCTACAGCCCGGTCGGTGGCGGCTTGCTCAGTGGAAAATACGGACCCAACAAACGCCCCAATGACGGACGTATCCTGTCAAATGCCATGTACGCCAAGCGCTATCATGACGACTGGGTATTCGAGACAGCCGGCGCCTTTACCGAACTGGCCAACAGCCGGGGAGAGCATCCGGTCAGTCTGGCAGTAGCCTGGGCCGGCGCCCATCCGCATGTGACAAGTCCGATTATCGGCGCCCGCAACGTCGAACAACTGGCGCCCGCCCTGGATGCGGTGACCATTGATATGACAGCCGAGCTCCGCGGTCAGATTTCAGCACTGAGCCCGACCCCGGCGCCGGCGACGGACCGCTCGGAGTCTCTTGTTGAATAGACTTGTGGCTTTCCTGTTGATTTGGAAACAGTTGAGAACGGAAAGGCAGCCGGGTTGGCTATGTGCGCCCGCCTGGGGGCGGCAGGATGGTTGGCAGCTCGATATAGAAGGTTGAGCCTTCGCCGACCGTTGATTGGCAATCAATGGATCCTCCCATGCTTTCAATCAATGCCTTGCTGATCGGCAGACCAAGTCCGGTCCCGTTTTTGCTGCGTATGTCTGATGAATCAACCTGCGTGAAGCGCTCGAATATACGTTTCCGGTCAAGTGCAGGGATGCCGATGCCCTGGTCGATAACGCTGACCCGGACCCGGGCGCCGGTGAGCGACATGGCGACGGTGACCTGGCTGCCCTCATTGGAGAACTTTACCGCATTGGAGACCAGGTTTCGCATGACCTGCTCGTAACGGTGCTTGTCCACATAGGCGAAGATTTCCGTCGAAGGCGACATAAATTCCAGCTTAACGGACTGGGTGTCCGCATAGCCGGCAACGCTTTCAAGCAGTTCCGTTGTCAGGTCAGTAATGTTATGGGCTTCGGTAACAAGCACCATACTGCCGGAGAGAATTTTTTCGAAATCAAGCAAATCATTGATCAGAACCAGCAACGCATCGCTATTACGGTTCGCCATGTCCAGCAACGAGATTGCAGTTTCCGACAATTCCTCGGACATCATCCCCGATAGCAATCCCAGTGATCCCTTGATCGAGGTCAGTGGCGTTCTCAACTCATGACTGATGGTCGCCAGAAATTCCGATTTGGCCCGGTTAGCTGTTTCCGCCTGTTCCTTGGCTGTGGCCAGGGCGAAAAGCGTCTGCTTTATGTCCGTAATATTGGAAAGCAGCAGAATAGAGCCTCCACCCGGCAGGTTTTTTTCGATCGCCTGATAGTAAAACCCGTCCTTTTGCTCCACTTCATAGGGGCCAAGGGGATTTCGATGATGCGCCATACGCTCTTCGACCCAGGCGTCTATCCGCCCGACAGAATTGGCAACTTCTCCCGTGTTGGCGATATTTCTGAGATGGTCTTCAAAGGAGGTGCCCAGCACCAACGATACGCCGGTTTCGGCGATCAATGTGCGGAAGGCCTCGTTAAGGAAAACAAAACAATCCCGATCGTCAAATACGGCGACTGGTTCGGGCATCGCTTCAATGGCCGCAGAAAATTCCAACAGCTTTTGATGGGCACGCAGGCGTTCATCAATATCATAATACCAGGCGATATATTGATTTTGGTCATCGGGATCGGCGTAGGCTGAAATCAACGCCCAGAATGTCGATCCGTCGTCACGTTTCAGCAGGGTTTCAACGTCGCGGACAAAGCCGCAGGCCTGAACGGTTGCGACGATGTTTTCCCGGTCTTTGATATGGGCATAGAAGTCATGGGAAAGGCGGCCTTCCATTTCCGCACTGGTCAGGCCATATCCTTTGGCACCTTGTTCGTTGATGTATTTGTAGCGGCCGCCAACGTCGACAATCATCGCGCCAATGGGGCTGGTATCCATAATCCGCTTGAGCCGCGCGGCACTTTCATTAATCATAAATTCGGTTTGCTTGAGGGCGGTAATGTCCGATGACAGTACAATGGTGCCACCGTTTGGCAGGCGTTTTTCATCGACCTGCATCCAGCCCAGTTCACCGCGATCAATAATCATCAGCCCCTGCGGGTTGTTATGTCTGCGCAAACGCTGTTCAATCCATTGCTGTTCCCGGTCGACGGCTTCGGCAACCTTGCCGGCGCGAACGAGGCCCCAGATATAATCTTCGAAGCGCACGCCCAGGTCCGCATAGGCGCCGACTTCACTATTCTGCAGACGAAATTGTCGATTGGAGAAAATTCGGATATCGTTTTTATCGTAAATGGCTATGGCCTCTGACAACTCATCAAAGGCCTCGGTGGATGGATGATTTGCCGGCTCCGTTATGATCAGGTCGACGAAGCCGGCACCGTCCTGCACGGCACCATGGACAATCACCTGAACCGCAGACCCCGAAGGCGTTTTCACGGTAATATGGGCAACCTTTGTCCCCTGCACGCTGAGTTGTCCGGTAATTTCGCCCCAATCGACCGCTATGGTTTGTGGTGAAGTGAACCGAAAGCCGTCGACCACCGCTGCGGCGCTGTCAAAGCCAAACAGGGTTGCCAGTTTCTGATTGGCCAACAGGATGCGTCCGTCCGAAGAATCGACACGGGCCATGCCGACGGCAGAATTTTCGAACATGAATTTGTAGGACTCCTGATTTTCGGCGATTTTTCTATCAGGCAATTATGCAATCCTCAATTTTTCCCAGGCACATCACTCTAGGTAGATTTTCTTGCTGAGGATAGCAATGAAGTCTCAACCTGCAATAATTAATAGAATGCATATGCAAAACGGATCGAATAACAGGGGGGCAGGCTTGCGCGATAATCACCAAAACGCTATGAGTTCGGCGCAATACCAATTATTTTTCTATTCAGGAGCCAGTTAATGACCGCCATAATTGACATTTTTGCCCGTGAAATAATGGACAGCCGCGGGAATCCCACGGTTGAAGTCGATGTGACATTGGAAACCGGCGTCATCGGCCGTGCCGCTGTGCCGTCCGGCGCGTCGACCGGCGAGCACGAGGCGGTTGAGCTGCGCGATGGCGATAAGGGCCGTTATGGCGGCAAAGGGGTTGAGCGCGCCTGTGAGTCGGTCAACGGAGAAATTTATGAGGCCCTTTCGGGAATGGATGCGGAAGCGCAAATGCAAATCGATCAAATCATGATCGACCTGGATGGTACCGCCAACAAGGGCCGCCTGGGCGCCAATGCCATCTTGGGAGTTAGCCTGGCGACCGCGAAAGCTGCCGCCGAGGATAATGGGCTGCCGTTGTATCGTTACATCGGCGGCGCTTTTGCCCATATCCTGCCGGTACCGATGATGAACATCATCAACGGCGGCCAACATGCCGACAATCCGATCGACATCCAGGAATTCATGATCATGCCGGTCGGTGCGG
>JABMNT010000016.1 GCA_013203595.1 Rhodospirillales bacterium | reverse complement strand
GAGGCCGCGAGTTCAAGTCTCGTCACTCCCGCCATTTTCTTCAAAAAAGAAAATGGCATTCCCCCAAAAACCGGACTGAATAGTTTTCTATTCATTCCGGTTTTTTGTTTCCCCCGCCAGTGTATCCCCACTGCGTTCAGGTGCTTTCCTGTGTCGCGCGACAGACTGTATCTGATTCGAATAGCGGCGCTTATGACAGTGCGCCTATGGATCACCGGGGAGCTTTGAAATTTCTTGACTGCCCAACCTTGCTGCATAATAATGTATGCATAACAGTTTGCTGACGCGGTTTCTATTGAAGATCAGGCCAGGTCCGGCTTCTCAGGCATCACCACTTCTTTGGTTTGTCGGAAATTCAGGTTAAAGGCTTGAGGCGGTTCAACGCGGTGTCTGTCACAAGGTGATCGTCTGCAGGTAGCTGTTGGGTGGGGCAGGGCCTTGTTTCCACAAATGCCTGTCCTTCAATTTTTTTGAGAAAGTGACCAATCCATGAATCAGCGAGCAACTGGCGGTTTTGCTTTTTTACTGGTGTTGGCGATTGCCATCCCACAGCCGGCTAAATCGGGCGAGGTTGTCATCAGTGGTACAGGTATGGCGCTTGCTGCCATTAAAATAGTCGGTGACGCGTATCAATCCCATGCCCCGAAAACAGTCATCAATGTACTGCCGAGTATGGGCTCCGGTGGAGGCCTGAAGGCGTTGACGGAAGGCGTTCTTGATCTTGCGCTGTCTGCCCGCCGTTTAAGGCCAAAGGAGGTGAGCGCCGGGCTTCAGGAAGAGTTTTGTTTCCGGACGGCACTTATCTTTGCCACACATCCCCGGCTGGTCGCCAATTTTGCCATCCAGGACATTCCGGGGCTTTATTCCCATATATCCCCGCGCTGGCCCGACGGATCCATACTCAGGGTTATTCTCAGGGCCTCCTCGGGATCAGAGATGCCCTATTTGTCGAAACAAATTGCCGGTCTTGAAGATGCCTTTGCCATCGCCCGGTCGCGCCCGGATGTGATTGTCGGTATGACCGATCAACTGAACGCGGATTTGGCCGAAAAGGTAGCCGGTGCGTTTGCCATCACTTCGCTGCTGCAAACCGTCTCGGAGAAGCGTGCACTGGCCCCTGTATCCATTAACGGCGTGTTGCCAAGCCCGGCGACACTGAAAGACGGACGTTACCCGTTTTCAATGAAAGTCTGTGTCGTCGGAAAACAGAACCGGAAATCGGAAGATGTCGACGCCCTGCTGGCTTTTCTGCGCACTGGCGGAGTACAATCGGTACTTGATGCGGTTGGTGCCTTGGCTGACAACTAAGTAGTAAACAGATATATGTCTTCCATCGTTGGCCTTGAACGTATTAGCCGTCTGCTTCGAATCCTGGCTGTCGGCACAGGGCTGCTGACCGCCTTGTTACCGCCATTGATGGTTGCCTATGAAGGCTATAATAGCGCCAGGGCGAATTTGCAGTTTCGCAGCCACGTTATATCCACCCAAATCGCTTCCTTCGCGAATATCCAGGGCAGCACCTGGACATACAGTTTTCATCGATTGCCTGAACTGATTTCTATTGGTGACCCGGAAAAGTCTTTCCGGTCTCTGGTTCTCGGCAAGAACAGGGAAACGGAAATTTTCGCACAAGGCGCATTGCAATCGGAGCCGGCCCTGCGGGTGTATGAGCCGATTTCAGTTCGCGGAGAAATAATCGGATTTGTCTCCTTATCCGGCTCAGCCAGAACCCTGTTTTACAAGGTATTATATGTGGCCTTGGTTTCAGCAGGCCTGGGTTTTCTGGTTTTCATCGTATTCATCAAAATGCCGTTTCGGCTTTTGATGAATACGATGCAGGCTCTCGACAAATCACAGAAAGACCTGGCCAGTGAAGTCATGCAAAAGGACCTGGAAGCCAGCCGGGCAAATGAGGCAACGGAAATCAAGTCAAATTTTCTTGCAAACATGAGTCATGAAATGCGAACCCCCCTGAATGCGATCATCGGCTTTTCCGATATTATGAGATCGCAGATGTTCGGCTCTCTCAGTGATTCCTATGTTATCTATGCAAATGATATCTATCGCTCAGGCACTCATTTGCTCGGGCTCGTTAATTCGCTCCTGGATCTCGCGAAAATTGAACATAATTCGTTCGAGATTTCGGTAGAATCGGTTTCCCTGCGTACGGTTTCTCTTGAATCCTTTGATCTGTTGCGGGAGCAGGCAAAAGCCAAGCATCAGGAGTTTACCACCGCATTTAGCAAGGATCTGCCCGAAACGATCATATCCGACCGCCGAAAGATCCATCAGATACTGATCAACCTGCTTTCCAACGCGGTTAAATACACGCCGGAATACGGCAAAATTTCTTTGCATGTATCGCTCGATCAGAAATGGGTGCAATGGGTCGTCAAGGATTCCGGGATGGGAATGACCGAGGATGAAATTAAACTGGCCATGGAACCGTTTGGTCAGATTAAGAATGCAATGACAGCCAACATTACGGGAACCGGCCTTGGTCTTCCTATTGTCGCTTCATTCATTCAGCAATTGAGCGGAGAGATGCATATCGCAAGCCGCCAGAACGGGGGAACGGAAGTGACAATCCGGCTGCCGGCAGTTCATTCTGCGTAGCCGTGGGTTGGCTGAGGCCTGGCATCGTGCGGAACAGAAAGCCGGGATTGAAATGGTATTGAATTGGGTAATCACCCGATCCCATTGAAGCCACCGGCAAATAATTCGTTTGCCTGCTTTTTGCCGTCATCAAACCAATCAAAACATTCCTGTTCCGTTTTCAGATTTTTTTTTACTTTTCTGGTTAAGCCCTTGCCGCAATGCGGTTTTTGTATTGCGAAAGCCGGGATAGTGAGGCACTTTAAACTTAAGTTAACCATTGCTGCCGTAACGGTGGCGGAATACCAAGAAAAAGGGTGTGTACGTGGAATCGTTGGTTGCAAGTTACTTGCCGATTCTTATTTTTCTGGGAGTTGCCGTGGGCATTGCGGTAATCGCTATTGTCGCTTCGGTGCTTGCCGCGACGCAACGTCCGGACGTCGAGAAAAATTCTCCCTACGAATGCGGGTTTGAGCCGTTTGATGATGCCCGCCACAAGTTTGATGTGCGGTTTTATCTGGTCGCAATTCTCTTCATTATTTTTGATCTGGAAGTTGCTTTTCTTTTTCCATGGGCCGTAAGCCTGGGCCAGATCGGGATGTTCGGGTTCTGGTCGATGATCGTTTTCCTGGGCGTTCTGACAATCGGTTTTATCTATGAGTGGCGAAAAGGGGCTCTGGAATGGGAATAGAGACATCCATGCAAACGAACCAGGGCACCGCCATCCCGCCGGGGCCGGATCAGGATCTGATTCTGCGTCAGGTGACGGGCGAATTGCAGGACAAGGGATTTGTGCTGGCGAACGTCGACAAGGTTGTCAATTGGGCGCGGACCGGCTCGCTGTGGCCGATGACCTTTGGCCTGGCCTGTTGTGCCGTCGAAATGATCCACGCCTATATGCCGCGCTATGATCTGGACCGATTCGGTGTTGTGCCGCGCCCGAGCCCGCGCCAGTCAGATGTCATTATCGTGGCCGGGACGTTGACCAATAAGATGGCGCCGGCCTTTCGCAAGGTCTACGACCAGATGGCTGAACCCCGTTATGTGATTTCCATGGGGTCGTGCGCAAACGGCGGTGGTTATTATCACTATTCCTACTCGGTGGTACGCGGCTGCGATCGTGTGGTGCCCGTCGATGTTTATGTTCCCGGCTGCCCGCCAACGGCTGAAGCGCTGATCTACGGTGTCATGCAGTTGCAGAAAAAAATCAAACGCACCGGGACAATCTGGCGCTAAGCGTTACTGAAACTGAAATACTTGAACTGGCCGGACGTGGGCATGGACCTGGATATTAAAGACCTTGGCGATTACATCTCAAGCACTATTGGTGCCGATGCGGATGACGTGTCCTATGCGCAGGATGAACTGACGGTTACGGTTTCTGCCGACAAGCTGATCAAGACCCTTGGCTTCCTGCGCGATGATGCCAATTGCCAGTTCAAGCAGCTCATGGATATTTGCGGGGTCGATTATCCAAGTCAGCCCCTCCGGTTTTGCGTTGTCTATCATCTGCTGAGTTTGACGCTTAATCTGCGGGTCCGGGTCAAGGTCTGGACCGACGAGGACACGGCGATACCAACCGCAACGGGATTGTTCAGTTCGGCAGGCTGGTTCGAACGGGAAGCCTGGGATTTGTTCGGTATCTATTTCTCTGATCATCCTGACTTGCGCCGGATTCTAACCGACTATGGTTTTGAAGGGCATCCGCTGCGCAAGGATTTCCCGCTCACCGGCTATGTGGAACTGCGTTATGACGACGAACAGAAACGCGTCGTCTACGAGCCGGTAAAATTGACCCAGGAGTTTCGCTCCTTCGATTTCCTGAGCCCGTGGGAGGGCGTGCAAACTGTCCTTCCGGGCGATGAGAAAGCGGAAGACGCCGGGAAAGAGGATGCATCCTGATGGCTGAAATGGAAATCAAGAATTACAATTTGAACTTCGGCCCGCAACATCCGGCGGCGCACGGTGTTTTGCGCATGGTGCTGGAAATGGACGGCGAGGTTATTGATCGCTGCGATCCCCATATCGGCCTGCTGCACCGCGGTACCGAAAAACTGATCGAATATAAAACCTATCTTCAGGCCGTGCCCTATTTTGACCGTCTGGATTATGTGGCGCCACAAAATCAGGAACATGCCTTTGCCCTGGCGACGGAGAAGCTTCTGGGGATTGAAGTGCCGCCGCGGGCCCAGTATATCCGGGTCCTGTTCGCGGAAATTGGCCGTATTTTGAACCATCTTCTGAATGTCACCTCCTATGCCATGGATGTTGGTGCCATGACCCCCATGTTGTGGGGATTTGAAGAGCGTGAAGTGCTGATGGAGTTTTGTGAACGGGTCAGCGGTGCACGCATGCACATGAACTATTTTCGGCCGGGCGGAGTCTCGTCCGATATGCCAGCGGGGCTGAGCGACGACATTAACACCTGGGCAGAAAATTTTGTGCAGTTCATTGATGATCTGGAAACCCTGCTGACCGAAAACCGCATTTTCAAACAACGTACTGTTGATATCGGCGTGATATCTGCCGAACAGTGTTTCGACTGGGGATTCTCAGGCCCGAATATCCGGGCGTCGGGCGTTGCCTGGGATCTGCGTAAATCGCAACCCTATGACTGTTATGCGGACCTCGACTTTGAAATTCCCGTGGGCATAAACGGCGACTGCTATGACCGCTACGTGGTGCGAATTCTGGAAATGCGCGAATCCCTGAAAATCATCCACCAGTGCCTGGACAAGATGCCGGGTGGACCGTGCAAGGTTGATGACCAGAAAATCACACCGCCGTCGCGGGCCGCGATGAAGTCGTCCATGGAAGCGCTGATCCATCACTTCAAGTTGTATACCGAAGGGTATCATGTGCCGGCAGGAGAGACCTATACGGCCGTTGAGGCACCGAAGGGCGAATTTGCCGTGTTCCTGGTTTCCGACGGCACCAACAAACCCTACCGCTGCAAGATCCGGGCGCCGGGATTTGCCCATCTGCAGGCGATGGAATTTTTGTCTAAGGGCCATATGCTAGCCGATGCGGTTGCCAATATCGGGTCCATTGATGTTGTATTTGGCGAGATTGACCGATGAGTGGACACACAGAAACATTTGAGCAGCCGACCAGTTTCGCTTTCAGCTCGAAAAGCATGGCGGCGGTGCAGGCCATTATCGCCAAATATCCCGAAGGCTGGCAGGCCAGTGCGGTCATGCCGTTGCTGGATCTGGCGCAGCGTCAGCACGATGGCTGGCTGCCCCGGGTGGCTATGGATTATGTCGCTGATATGCTGGGTATGCCGCGGATTCGGGTGTATGAGGTTGCGACCTTTTATACCATGTATAATTTGAAGCCGATTGGTAAATACCATGTTCAGATTTGTACCAACCTGCCGTGCTGGTTGCGCGGGTCCGATGATGTGGTTGCCAGTTGCAAGCGCAAGCTGGGCGTTGGCATTGGCGAAACAACGGACGACGGCCTGTTCACACTCAGTGAGGCCGAGTGCCTGGGGGCCTGTGTGAACGCGCCGATGATGCAGATTAACGACGATTTCTACGAGGATCTGGATGCCGGGTCAGCGGAGACCGTACTGACCGAGCTTGCCGCAGGCGGCAAGCCAAAAACCGGGTCGCAAATTGGCCGCTATACCTGCGAACCCGCCGGTGGCCTGACCAGCCTTGTCCATCAGGCCGGTGACCGGGCCGCAAAGCTGGGGGAGGCCTGAATGTTAGCCGACAAAGACCGCATCTTCACCAACATATACGGCCTCGAAGACCCGTTCCTTGCCGGCGCCCGCAAGCGCGGCGACTGGGATGGTACAAAAGCGCTTCTGGAGCTTGGCCGCGAAGAAATTGTCACTCAGATCAAGGCGTCCGGATTGCGCGGACGCGGCGGAGCCGGATTCTCGACTGGTATGAAATGGTTGTTTATGCCCAAGCAGTCCGATGGCCGTCCGCATTATCTGGTGATCAATGCCGATGAGGGCGAGCCCGGAACCTGCAAGGATCGTGAAATCATGCGCCACGATCCGCACAAGCTGATTGAAGGGGCGCTGGTTGCCTCCTTCGCCATGGGCGCCAATGCCGCCTACTGTTATGTCCGGGGTGAGTTTTTCCGCGAAACCGAAGCCCTGCAGCGGGCCGTCGACGAAGCCTATGAGGCCGGATTGATCGGTGATAACGCCTGTGGTTCCGGCTACAAGTTCGATTTTTATATTCATCGTGGCATGGGTGCCTATATCTGTGGCGAAGAAACGGCCCTGATCGAAAGCCTTGAAGGAAAGAAGGGCCAGCCGCGGCTGAAACCGCCGTTTCCGGCAAACGTCGGCCTGTATGGCTCACCAACAACCGTGAACAACGTCGAATCCATTGCCGTTGCACCGGAAATCCTGCGCCGTGGGGCGGAGTGGTTTGCCGGTATTGGCCGCCAGAATAACACCGGAACCAAGCTGTTTATTATTTCCGGTCACGTCAACCAGCCCTGCACGGTCGAGGAAGAGATGGGGATTCCACTTAAGGAATTACTGGAAAAACATTGCGGCGGTGTCCGCGGCGGCTGGGACAACCTGTTGGCTGTTATCCCCGGCGGAGCCTCGGTTCCTGTGCTTCCCAAGAAGTTATGCGAAACCGTACTGATGGATTTTGACTCGCTGCGCGAAGTGCAGTCGGGTCTGGGGACAGCGGCTGTTATGGTGATGGACAAATCCACTGATATCGTGCGCGCAATCACCCGGCTTTCCGCCTTCTATAAACATGAAAGTTGCGGCCAGTGCACACCGTGTCGCGAAGGCACCGGCTGGATGTGGCGGATGATGGAGAAAATGGTTGCGGGGACCGCGCATGTCGATGAAATCGATATGCTCGAGGAGGTCACGCGTCAAATCGAAGGCCATACCATCTGCGCGCTCGGTGACGCCGCAGCCTGGCCTATTCAGGGGTTGATCCGGCATTTCCGTCCGGAACTCGAAAAACGAATTGCCGCGGTTAAAGCCGGCAACTCGCAGGCGGCATGAGGGTACCAGCATGGTAAAACTGACCATAGACGGGCATGAAGTGGAAGCCGAAAGCGGCTTGACGGTCATGCAGGCGTGCGAGCAGGAGGGAATTGAGATTCCCCGTTTCTGTTATCACGAACGGTTGTCCATTGCCGGCAATTGCCGGATGTGCCTGGTGTCCATGGAGCGCGCGCCAAAACCCATAGCGTCCTGCGCCATGCCAATCGCCGAGGGCATGGTCATTCATACGGATACCCCGGAAGTTCATAAAATGCGCAAGGGCGTGATGGAGTTTCTGCTGATCAACCATCCGCTCGACTGTCCGATCTGCGATCAGGGCGGCGAATG
>JABMNT010000229.1 GCA_013203595.1 Rhodospirillales bacterium | reverse complement strand
GCGGCACAGTGCCAAACGCGGTGACCGTGCCCTTGGGTGATATCAGGGTAATTTTATCTCCAATACTTACACCCAGCTTCTGGGCCAGCCGGCTGCCAATAACCAGACCGCCATCCCTGCCATAGTCGTCGAGGGAACCCTGGATGATATTCTTAACCACAATGTTTCTTTTTTCCAGGTCCGCCTTGCGAAACGCCCTGACCACGGCGCCCTGGGCAACACCACGCGCGGTCACCATCACCTGGCCCTCGATCATCGGAGTCACGGAAACCACCCCGGCAAGGGTCTGCACACGCGCGCCAACCGTATCGAAGTCCTGCATTTTGCCATCGGAGGTATAGACGCTCATATGGCCGTTCAGGCCCAGAATGCGGGTCAGCAGTTCCTGGCGAAACCCGTTCATCACCGACATCACAATAATCAATGTGGCGACCCCCAGGCAGATACCCAACAGGGAAAACCAGGTGATGACAGAGATAAACCCTTCCTGCCGACGTGCCCGTAAGTAACGAAACGCCATCATCCATTCAAAGCGGCTAAACAAATTCTTTATCCTTACTCTGAAATTTTCGAAAGGGCTGATTCGAGGCTGAGTTCTTCGCGGGCACCGGACTTGCGGTTTTTCAGCTCAACCAGTCCGTTTTTGACACCGCGTGGTCCGACAATCAGTTGCCAGGGCAGGCCAATCAGATCCGCATCGGCAAATTTTGTCCCGGCGCGGGCATCGCGGTCGTCGTAGAGCACGTCCCTGCCCTGTGTGCGCAGAGTGTCATAAATCCCCGTGCAGGCCTGATCACAGGCCGCGTCGCCGGATTTCAGGTTCAGAATGCCGACACTGAACGGTGCCACGGCGTCCGGCCAGATAATCCCGTCGTCATCGTGCGACGCCTCGATGATGGCCCCGACCAGCCGGGAAACGCCAATCCCGTAGGAACCCATTTCAACGAACACATCATGACCATCCGGTCCGGCGACCTTGGCACCCATGGGTTTGGAGTACTTGGTTCCAAAATTGAAGATATGGCCGACCTCGATACCGCGCGCGGTGATCAGTTGATCGCCAAGCTGTTTTTCGGTTTCCGGATTACGCATCTCATCGGTGGCTGCATATTTGGCGGTAAAGCGGTCGACAATCGGCTGCAGATCACCGTCGAAATCAATATTTTCGCCAATCAAGCTGAGATCCATGAAATCCCGGTGGCAGGCGATTTCGCTTTCGCCGGTGTCCGCCAGAATCAGGAACTCGTGGCTCATGTCGCCGCCGATGGGGCCGGTATCGGCGGCCATGGGAATGGCCTTCAGCCCCAAGCGCTCGTAGGTTTTTAAGTAGGAGACAAACATTTTGTTATAGGAAAGCCGTGCCCCTTCGCTGTTCAGATCAAAGGAATAGGCATCCTTCATCAGAAATTCGCGTCCACGCATGACGCCAAAGCGGGGCCGCACTTCGTCGCGGAACTTCCACTGGATATGGTAGAGCATTTGCGGCAGTTCCCGGTAACTGCGCACGGTTTCGGCAAAAATCTCGGTAATCTGTTCTTCGTTGGTGGGCCCGTACAGCATGTCGCGCTCGTGCCGATCAACAATACGCAGCATCTCCGGTCCGTAGTCATCATAGCGCCCGCTCTTGCGCCACAGATCGGCAGGCTGGATGGTCGGCATCAGCACCTCGTGGCAGCCAATGGCATTTTGTTCTTCGCGGACAATGGTTTCGATGTTCTTTAAAACCCTGAGCCCCAGGGGCAGCCAGGAATAGATTCCGGCGCTGGACTGGCGCACCATACCGGCACGTAACATCAGGCGATGCGATGCGATTTGCGCTTCGGCGGGCGTGTCCTTGAGAGTCGGTAAATAGTATCGGGATAAACGCATTGCGGACCTTGTCTGGAAAATGGCCATCGGGCCGATGATTTAAAGGGCGAACTTATGGAATTGCAGCCGCAATGTCACGCGACACCGTACCGCCACGGCGATTATTCTATGCCCCATCCCGGCATCGTGAAATTCGTGAATTGAGCCCCGCGCCATCCGCAGCAGCAGTGCCTGGCACCGCTGTCTGAGCCGTCAGTAAAACAGGCGGTAGGGTTGAATGGCGAGTAATATGGGCAGTGCACACAGGCACGTTATCAGAATGAAATTCTTCATCACATGGATCCACTTCTGTGGTGTTAACCAAATGACTATGCCAGCAGCTTTTTAAAGAACCGTTAACCGGAGTGGTGACCGGTAAATGGGTTGAAGAAACCGACGCAAATGGCTCCCCGGATCCGACATGTGATAGTGGCGACTATAACGTCTCTGCACGGCAAGGCTTTTAACAAGTTGTCCCGTTAAGCCGGGTGCCCTGGGCATGGCTTGCAATATGGGATGCCCGGCAGGTGATGACGACCGTCGTGCCCTGACCAAAGTCACTTTCGAGGTGAATAGTCCCGCCGTTCATCTCAACCAGCTTTTTGGTCAGCGGCAACCCCAATCCCGTACCGCTGTGCGACGCGACCATGGCGTTCTCGGTCCTTTCAAACTCGCCAAACACCCGCGCAACATCGTTTTGCGGAATTCCAACACCGGTATCACGAATGGATATCATCACCAGCCCGTCCGGATCCACCTTTGCTTCAATGAAAATGTGGCCTCCGGGATTTGTGTAATTGATGCCATTGGAAAGGATATTGATCAACGCCTGACGAAAATGCCGTTCATCAAAATAGATCAAAATCGGGTCGACGAAGTCTGCGACGACAATGTCGATTTCCTTCTTGTCCGCCATGAACTGAACAACTTCGATGGAACCGGAAATCCTGCTGGCCACATCCAACGCTTCGGGGTGAACATCTTCCATTCCCGCTTCAATGCGCGACATATCCAGTACGTCATTGATTAACGATAGCAGATGGGTGCTCGCCCCATGCACGTCTGCGACAATGGATTGAACTTTTTCCTGACTGAATATCTTACCCTGGTCGGTCGTAAGTAGTTCCAGGTACCCGATGATTCCGTTCAAAGGAGTGCGCAGTTCGTGACTCATATTCGACAGGAATGCAGATTTTGCGCGGGTTGCCTTTTCGGCTTCATTCATGGCGTGAAGAAGCTCAACTTCGACCCGTTTTCGTTCGGCAATTTCCGATGAGAGTTCCTTTGTTCGCGTTGCGACCCGTTCTTCCAACGCGTCATGGCTTTGCCGCAGTGCCTCGCGATTGATCATCAATTGCTGCTCGGCTTTGCGGCGTTTCTCGATCTCCCGGGTCAGGATCGGAATCATCCGAAGCCGATGAATGTTCTGGGTTGCAATAACGGCAAAGGTCAAAAGCGACGCCGCCACCAAGGTTACAATGACGGCCAGATAGCGGGTTTCAGCCCCGTCAATGCTGGTAAGGGGTGTGGAAAAGCAAAAGGATGCGGCCATGCCCGTATAATGCATAATGGAAATAGCGATCCCCATCAGAAGCGCCGACCAGAATATTGCAAAATTATGCCGCTTTTCCCGATCAGTGCGGATCGCACGGGACATCTGATAAAGGCCGGCGATGGAAAAGAAAATGGCGACAAACAGCGACAGGATAAATATGTTCAGATCGTAATAGATAACCGCTTCCAGCTTCAGGGCTGCCATCCCGGTGTAGTGCATCAACCCGATACCGATCCCCATCAGAACCCCGCCATAGATAGCGGGCAACAAAATCGCCGCCCCGCGAAGGCTGATCACAATGAGAGAAATACCGCTGGCAGCGATCGCGGGAAGCGCCGAAATCGCGGTCAGGAAAAGATCATAGTTTACGGAGATCGTCGGTTGCCAGGCCAGCATACCGAGAAAATGCATTGCCCAGGTTCCGCCGCCGAGGGCCAGGGCGCTGCCTGCCGTCAACCCCATGCGTTCGGCCCGGGACGACGCTTGGCGGGCCTGCGCCGCCATGACACAGGCCGCATAGGATGCGAAAACGGCTATCAATATCGATAAACCAACGAGGGAAGGATCATGATCCCTCGGCAAGGCGAGTGACAGGTCCTGCTCAGGTCCGAGAAACAACAGCTTGTTTTTTATATCTTCAAAAAAGCTGGCCATTAATCTGCCAAATAATAAAGGGTTGTTGCGGGACGGATGTTCCTGCTGGCATCTCTTCGGTTAGACATCAAACCGACGCGACGACCTGGTGACTGCACATGCATCCTGGCGCAGAGTATCATTCGACCCTATTTTCATCCTGCATTTCCTAATAAAATGCAATTTCCCGGATGACGTTCAGTTTCTACATCAACATATTATCGTAACCAATCATAGGAGATACATGGGAATAACGGAAGCAATTTCTCCCGGCGTCACCGGATCAGGGCAAACCGACCGGTCCTGACCCATGGAATTCGCCACTGCGGTCAGGCAATATCCGGCTCTTGCAGGGCGGCACCGATCGCTACCGCGGAGCAGCACAAGCGACAGCGCACCAGTTGGCAAAGCGCTTATGGCTGTGGCCATATCTTTAACTGCCAGGATTTCCAGGCGACCGCAGACACGGGGTTCGCCACCACCCGAACCTTCGGCAATCGCCGCAGGTTCATGCGGACGGGCTGCGGATCAGAAGGGAACGGGCAGCAGAAGCCGCGCCTTACATATCGCCTTCAACAACGGTCAGGCCGAGAACATGCCAAGCCTGCATGCCACCGCGATAATAAAGGATCCGGTCGGTCGGATAGCCTTCGCGGATCATCGCCTTGATCGCCATTGGCGATTGCCCGCACCAGGGTCCGTTGCAGAACAGCAGAACTTTCTCTGCCTGGGCGCAGTCCCATTTCTTATCGGCGCCCCGGACACAGCCGATCTCGTCAAGCCGGTCCGCCATTTGCGTATAGGGCATGTTAATAGCCCCCGGAATGGTCCCGTCGAGATGCCATTCCACGGTGCGACCGTCGATCAGCTTGCCGCCGGTTTTTGCGAATTCCAGCAGCTCAACTTCGCCGACCGTGGTCACGCCCGGGGCGACCTGCATGGGCTGAATGCAAAACGGCGGGCACTTGCGCGAAGTCTTGGCATAAGCAGGAGCTATTGTCGCATCCTGGTCCTGGTTGCGCATAATCTCAACCGGGCCATTTGACGTCTGTACGGTCACACTTGGCGTTTTGGCATTTATTTTCACGTCCAGTTCGGCAGTTGCCGCCGGTGTCGAGTGAAAGGTGAAAATCAGTGCGATTGCGATAATAAGGTACTGCATGATTGGGGTCCCCCGCTGTTTGTAACTGTAAGTGTGATTTCACTGCAAAATAAAACATAATGCAATTATATTATATAATAACAGAATATAATATTCACATCAGCTCCCCATGGAAGCCGGCAATAGACCAGGCCGATGGAATCATCCGCCAGGCCCCAATGGACCAGGGCCGAAGCCAAGCCCCCCTGCCCGGCCCGAAAGCCCATATTCAGTTATACATAGAAAGCCGCTCCCGGCCCCATCCAGGGCGGTGCGATATCCATGATGGTATTGCTGACCGGACAGGCGCCGTCATGGGCGCCGGGCAGGTAACCAACGCTCATCAGGAACTCCCCGGTTATCTCGCCACCGGTGAACTTGAAGGTCTTTTTGAATAGCTTCACCCATTCGGCCTTGGTCAGCGGATGGCACGCGGCGAGCCAGTTAGCGAAGCCCGTGTGGGTTTCGCGCATGGCCTGAAGGCGTTTGGCATTTTCAATGATGGCCAGGATCTTGAGGCGGTTGCGGATTATGGTTTCATCACCCAGCAGGCGGGCAACATCATCGTCGGTAAAGCTGGCAACGGTGTCCACATGGAAGCCGGCAAAGGCCTTGTTCAGGCCGTCGCGTTTTTTAAGGATCAACAGCCAGGACAGCCCGGCCTGCATGATTTCCATGGCCAGGCGTTCAAACAGGATTGTCTCGTCCCGGGTCGGGAAGCCGTACTCCCGGTCGTGATAGGGGCCATGAAACGCATGGCCCGGTGCGCTCAGACAATAGCTGCTCACTGGGCCATGTCGCGAAAGGAGATAAGTCCCGAAGTACCCACATAATAATAAATCACCAGCAGCACCAGAGCGATGGCACTGGTAATGCACATCTTCAGGATTAGCCGGCCCTTCGCCGGCGAGCCCGGGTCCTGCCCGGGCAGCAGGGTCGTCGGGTCAACACGGGTGATGCCAAAGGGCAGGACCATGAACAGGACCAGCCACCAGACAATAAAATAAACCACGAACAATTCGCCGACAGACATAACCAGGGTTCCTTTACGCCTGTTCCAACTCGATGAGGGTACCTGAAAAATCCTTGGGATGGAGAAACAGAACCGGTTTGCCGTGGGCCCCGGTTTTCGGCTCCCCCGACCCCAGTACCCGGGCCCCTTCCGCTGTCAGGCGGTCACGGGCGGCAATGATGTCATCGACCTCATAACAGAGATGATGCATGCCGCCACCTGTATTCTTGTCGAGAAACCCCTGGATGGGAGACGCATCCCCCAGCGGTTCAAGCAATTCGATCTTGGTATTGGCCAGTTCCACGAAAACCACCTTGACCCCGTGTTCGGGAACGTCGACGGGCGCCGTCACCGTTGCCCCCAGTGAATCGCGATAGGTGCGGGCCGCCGCCTCAATGTCGGGGACGGCAATTGCCACATGATTTAATCGACCAAGCATAAATACAATATCCTGTCAGTTAACTGATTCGCATCAAATGAACTTCGGTCACCGGCTTTTTGCCCAGATGATTGCGCAAATGCCGACGCACGGCCAGACGCACGGCTTCCCGAACCCGGCCATCGTCGCGGACATGGCGGTCCGACAGGGCGGAAACCGCCTCCTCGGCCTGCACAATGGCCTCCAGATATATGGGGTCGCGATCGTTTTCAAACAATCCCGTTGTTGACAACTGCGGGTCAGCCAGCATTTCCCCGTCTTCGTCGACAACAATGCTGACCGTCGCCGTGCCATGCCACATGGCCCGAGTCCGGCTCTTGAATATTTCGCTGTCCATGGGCACCAGCCGTGAACCTTCCAGGATCAGGCGCCCGGAATACACATGGTCGACGATTTTGGCGTCGCCCGGACCGATCCGGATCACACTGCCATTTTCGGCGACGATGGCCGTCGCCACCTGGCATTCCCTGGCCAGGCGTGCGTGCTCACGCAAATGACGCAGTTCGCCATGCACCGGGATCGAGACTTCGGGGCGCACCAACTGGTACATATAGGCAAGTTCGTCCCGCGCCGGATGCCCCGACACGTGAATAAATTCATCCTTCGCCGTAACGATATCGACGCCCAGGCGAACCAGCTGGTTTTGCAAATGGGCGATCGAGGTTTCATTGCCGGGAATAACCCGCGACGAAAACAGCACGGTATCGCCACTGCCAAGCGAAATATAGGGGTGATCATTGGCGGCGATACGCGACAGGGCGGCGCGCGACTCACCCTGGCTGCCGGTACAGATGATCACTGATTTAGCGGCCGGAACGCTGCTCGCTTCTTCCTGTTGAATGAACGCGGGCGTTTCCGCCAGATAGCCGTTTTCGCGGGCCGCTTTCTCGATGCGAATAAGCGACTGACCGGCGATCACAATTTCCCTGCCATTGGCTCTGGCTGCCTGTGAAATGGTTTCCAGACGGGCAACATTGCTGGCAAAACAGGCAACAGCCACCTTGCCGGTGGCCTCGCCAATAAGCCGGGTCAGGTTTGCCAGCAATTCCGCTTCCGAACCGGATTCGCCGGGCGTGAACACATTGGTCGAATCGCAGACCATGGCGCGCACCCCTTCATCACCCAGCCTGCGCAGGGCTTCCAGATCGGAAGCTTCGCCGACCACCGGGTCCGGGTCGAACTTCCAGTCCCCGGTATGCAGAACGGTTCCCGTTGGCGTGCGAATAGCAATGGCATTGGGTTCGGGAATGGAATGGGTCAGGGTAATCAGTTCGAAATCGAAAGGACCGATCTGGAAGCGCCCGTTCAGGGGCACCACAATGATCTCGACCTCGTCCAGCAAATCGGCTTCCACCAGTTTGCGGCGCAGCACCGATGCGGTGAACGGTGTCGCATAGATCGGGCAACGCAGGCGGCGCCACAAATAGGGCACGGCACCCAGATGATCTTCGTGGGCATGGGTCAGAACCAGGGCCAGTAAATCGTCGCGCTGTTCCTCAATGAAGCTGGGGTCCGGCATGATCAGGTCAACCCCCGGAATCGAGCCGTCATTAAAGGTCACACCCAGATCAATCATCACCCACGACTGCTCGTTTTCAGTGCCATAGCCATACAGGTTCAGGTTCATGCCGATTTCGCCGGCACCACCCAGGGGAACGAAAACCAGATCGCCTTGGTCCTGTTGGGTCATGTGCGGTTCCGCCTGTGGATCGCCAGCAGGCCACGCAGGGTCAGATCAGGATCGACAACTTCGATGGTGTCACAATGTTCGGAAAACAAAGGGGCCAGCCCGCCGGTGGCGATAACCCGGGCTTTGCCGACCGCCATTTCCTGTTGAATCCGAGAAACCAAACCTTCAATCATACCCACATATCCCCAAAATGTTCCTGACAGCATAGCATCAACTGTATTTTTACCGATCACAGCGGTCGGCCGGGTAACGGCGACGCGCGGCAGCTGGGCCGCGGCCTGGTGCAGGGCTTCCATACTCAGGTTAATGCCGGGCGCGATGGCGCCACCCTGATAGCTGCCGTCCTCACCGATGACGTCAAAGGTGGTCGCCGTACCGAAATCGATAATGATCAGGGGCCCGCCATAGGTTTCAAAGCCCGAAACCGCATTGACCAGGCGGTCGGCACCGGCCTCGCTGGGCTTTTCAATACGCACATCCAGTCCCAGATCAACCTCACCCTCACCGACAACCAGCGGCTCGCACTGAAAGTATTTGCGACACAGGGTCTTCAGCGAATACAGCGTTGCCGGGACAACCGTAGCAATGATCGCATCGGTCACATCGGCCCGGCTGATATCGGATAACTTGAGCAGTTGTTCCAGCCAGATGCCAAATTCATCGGCGGTGCGGTTGGAGTCGGTGGACGAGCGCCATTCCCCACGAATCATCCCGTCGCCATCAAAGATGGCGAAGACGATATTGGTATTTCCGGAATCAATGGCCAAAAGCATGTTTACGATCTTTCCCCTGAATCAACCGGCGGAGCCCGGAAAGAAGACATCACCGGCGGTAATCCGCTGTATCTTTCCACCGCGATTTAAAAGCAAGGCACCATCTTCGTCGATATCCTCGAACACACCACTAAGGGTCTGCGTCTCGAGGCGCACATCTATCTCCTCGCCCCGGCCGATCGAGCGCCATTGCCAATCTTTCCGTATCGGCTCAAAGCCCCTGTCGAGCCAGCGGTTGGTCCACGACAAAAAGCTTTTGGTATAGGCGCTCAGGACCTCGTCGAGGCTGCATTCGAAGCCTTCGTAGCGCAGGCATGTGGCCGGAAAATCGGTGTCTTGCGGATGCGAGTCAATGTTCAGTCCCATCCCCAAAATCAACCACTCAGCAGGCTGCTCGGCCCCCCCACCCTGCGATTCCAGAAGGATACCGGCGACTTTCTTTTCATTGAGCAAAATATCATTGGGCCATTTGCAGTGGACCTGATGACCGGCGGGGGCAATGTTGCCGAGCGCGTCATAGACCGCCAGGGCGGCGACAAAACCAAGCTGGGCGGCCTGTCCCAAAGGAACTTCGGGGCGCAGGATCAGCGATGTATACAGATTGCCGGTTGGACTTTGCCAGTTCCGTCCCCGGCGTCCGCGCCCTTCCGTCTGTTCCAGAGCCCAGACCAGGGTTCCGTCCGGTGCCACCTCTTCGCCCAGGGCAGCCAGCCGTGCGGCCTCGGCATTGGTGCTGCCAATGGTCTCGTACTTGATGACATTGTAGAGACTTGGAATTTGATACTGTTGCATCAGCCCGCGAACAACGACGCCGCGGCAATCTTGGCGCTGTCCATAATCGGGCCGGGAATCAGGGTCAGAACCACCACAAACAGGCCGCTGAGCGTCAGAATCCAGCCGATGCTTTTTTCCACCGGACGATCCAGACTGTCGGTGACATCGTCGAAATACATGATTTTTACGATTCGCAGATAGTAGACGGAACTGACCACACTGGCCAAAACACCAACAATGGCCAGGGCATACAGTTCAGCGTTTATGGCCGCCATGAAAATATACAGCTTGCCGATGAAGCCGGCCAGCGGCGGAATTCCGGCCATGGAAAACATGAAGATCGTGAAGGCCAGGGCCAGCATTTTATGGGTTTTTCCGAGCCCGGCCAGATCACTGATCAGTTCAACCATCTGGTCCCCCCGGCGCATGCATAAAATGCAGGCAAAGGTGCCCAGGTTCATCACCAGGTAAATCGACAGATAAATCAATACCCCCTGGATGCCGGCTTCGGTCCC
The DNA here is from genome assembly GCA_013203595.1 of Rhodospirillales bacterium. GTDB lineage: Bacteria > Pseudomonadota > Alphaproteobacteria > Rhodospirillales > Casp-alpha2 > JABMNT01. The sequence continues at coordinate 3,698 of JABMNT010000229.1, read as the reverse complement.
GGCGGCAATGCCGATCAGGGCATAGCCCACATGGCCGATCGAGCTATAGGCCATCAGGCGCTTGATGTTGGTCTGGCTCAGCGCGGCGAAGGCCCCCAACAGCATGGAAGCCATGGAAATAAAGACGACGATCTGCTGCCATTCGGCAACAAGACCGCCGAACGGCCCGATCATCACCCGCATGAACAGGGCCAGGGCGGCAATTTTAGGCGCGATGGCAAAGAACGCCGTCACCGGGGTCGGTGCCCCCTCGTAGACGTCGGGAGTCCACATATGGAACGGCACAGCGGAAACCTTGAAGGCCAGGCCGGCGAGAATGAAGACAATGCCGAAAATAATGCCGAGGCCGGGACCGTCGGCGGCATCCTTGCTCAGGCTCTGTGCAATCTGGACAAAATCCGTTGAACCCGTGAACCCGTAAATCAGCGACATGCCATAGAGCAGCATGCCCGATGCCAGGGCACCGAGAACAAAGTATTTAAGCCCGGCCTCGGTTGATCTGGCGTCATCGCGCTGAAACGAGGCGATGACATAGAGCGACAGGCTTTGCAGTTCCAGGCCCAGATACAGCGCCATCAGATTATTGGCGGAAATCATCATCATCATGCCAAGCACGGCAAAAAGGATCAGGATCGGATACTCAAAGCGGGCCATTTTGTGGCGCACCAGAAAGCTTTGCGCCATGATAATGGTAACCCCGGCGCCGATCAGCACCAGAACCTTTGTGAATACCGCAAACGGGTCGGTGACAAACAGATTGTTGAAGATTTCGACGCGATCGCCGGAAAAGGCGATGGTGATCAAAATACCCAATGCCAGAACGGTTACACTCAGGTTCGAGACATAGCCGGCGGTACGCACTTCATCGGCAGCAGATTGATGCTTTTGAAAAACGCCAAACATCAGCAACGCCATGATCATGACAGCAATAAATAGCTCCGGTGCGGCCGGGATCCAATTGGGGACTTGTGCCATTGGCATCTGGGTAAAACTCCTAACGGCCGGCAAGCGATTGACCGCTTGCCGCCAGTGCTGTGTCAATCTGACTAATCAGGTGTTGAACAGATACATGCATAAAATCAAGGAACGATGACGGGTAAATGCCCATCCACAGGGTGATGATGATCAGAGGCGCGAAGATCAGCCATTCGCGGGCGTTCAAATCCTGTATCTTCATCAGCGCCTCTTTGGTCAACTGGCCAAAGATCACGCGGCGGTACAAATACAGCATATAGGCAGCGCCCAGGATTACACCGGTAGCGGCGAATGCGGCCACCCAGGTATTGACCTGGAACAAGCCAACCAAGACCAGCACTTCGCCAACGAACCCACCGGTCCCCGGCAAACCAACCGAGGCCAGCATGAACAGCATGAACACCAGGGAATAGGCAGGCATGCGCTTGACCAGACCACCGTAAACGGCGATCTCGCGGCTGTGAATCCGGTCATAGACCACACCGACAATGAGGAACAGGGCGGCAGAAACCACGCCATGGGAAAGCATCTGGTATATGGCGCCCTCAATACCCTGAACGTTCAGGGCAAAGGTGCCGGCGGTAACAAAGCCCATATGGGCGATAGACGAATAGGCAATCAGCTTTTTCATGTCGGTCTGGGCCAGCGCCACCAGCGACGTGTAGATGACCGCAATGATACTCAGGGTGAAGATCAGCGAAGCGAACATCACCGTCGCATCGGGAAACATCGGCAGGGAGAACCGCAGGAAGCCGTATCCGCCAAATTTTAACAATACGCCGGCCAAAATAACCGAACCGGCGGTTGGCGCTTCGACGTGGGCATCGGGCAACCAGGTGTGGACCGGCCACATGGGGACTTTAATGGCGAAAGACGCAAAGAAGGCCAGCCACAGCCACGGCTGCATTTCGATGGGGAACCGATAATCCATCAGTTCGATCATGTCGCTGGTTCCCGCCTCGAAATACATGGCGAGCATGGCCACCAGCATGAGCACCGAACCCAGCAGGGTATAGAGGAACATCTTGAAAGCCGCATAAACCCGGCGCGGGCCGCCCCAGACGCCAATGATGATAAACATCGGAATCAACACGGCTTCGAAGAAGATGTAGAACAAAAACATATCGAGCGCGCAAAACATGCCGATCATGAAAGATTCCAGAATCAGGAAGGAAACCATGAATTCCTTGACCCGGTCCTTGATCGAATCCCAACTGGCCAGAATACAAATCGGCACCAGCAGTGTGGTCAGCAGCACGAACAGCAGAGATATGCCATCAACACCCATGTGGTAGCTGATACCGAATTGCGGCATCCAGTCGAGATGGGCGACAAACTGAAATTCCGCCGTCGACTTATCAAACTGGAACCACAACACGAGCGAGACCAGAAACGTCACCACCGAAGTCCACAGGGCCCCATACTTGGAATTGCGGGCGACATCGGCTGCATTGCCGCGGGCAATAGCCAGGATCATAACGACCCCCACCAGAGGCAGGAACGTCAACAGAGATAGCATGTGAATTCCGCTCATTCTTCGATCACCCTGCGTGTGCCAAAATGTACCAGGTTACAAGAACCACAACACCGACCAACATGGCAAAGGCATAGTGATAGAGATAGCCGGTCTGTAACGCCGCCGCACGACGCGAGGTATAGCGGACCGCGGCGGAAATGCCATCCGGCCCGACACCATCGATCAATGTTCCGTCACCGACTTTCCACAGCGCACGGCCAAGGGCAAAACACGGACGCACGAAGATCCGGTCATACAGTTCATCAAAATACCATTTGTTGAGCAGAAACTGGTAAATGCCCTGGAACCGGGTCGCGATGCGGCCCGGAATTGCCGGCTGGAACATATAGAACCAGTAGGCCAGGAAGATACCTGCAAAACAAACGGCGATGGGTGATACTTTCACCCACAGCGGCACATGGTGGGCATTTTCCAGGGCCTGATGGGTTTCGAGAATGCGAATGGATGTACCCCAAAACTCGGCGGTATGAATTCCGACAAAGTTTTCAACCCCCAGATAGCCAGCAAATATCGCCCCCGCCGCCAGCACCAGCAGCGGCACAACCATGATTTTCGGGCTTTCATGGACATGGGCCATGGTCCGCTCATCGGCGCGCGGCGTTCCGTGGAATGTCATGATCAGCAATCGCCAGGAATAAAACGCCGTCAGGAAGGCCGCGGCAATTCCCATCCAGAAGGCGTATAAACCGATGCCCGTATGAGCCCCGAAAGCGGCTTCAATAATCACGTCTTTCGAAAAGAATCCAGCAAAGCCGATCGGGGTTCCGGGAACACCGATGCCCGCCAGCGCCAGATTGCCAATCCACATCAGGGCATAGGTGACGGGAATCAGTTTCCATATCCCACCCATACGGCGCATGTCCTGTTCATCAGACATGGCGTGAATGACCGAGCCGGCGCCCAGGAACAACAGGGCTTTGAAAAACCCGTGCGTCATCAAATGGAAAATACCGGCTGAATAGGCAGATACACCGCAGGCGAAAAACATGTAACCCAGCTGCGAGCAGGTCGAATAAGCAATCACCCGCTTGATGTCATTTTGCACGCAGGCCACTGTGGCGGCGAAGATGGCTGTGCTGCCGCCAACCAGGGTCACCACCGTCAGTGCGGTGTCTGAATACTCAAACAATGGCGACATCCGGGCAACCAGGAACACACCGGCGGTGACCATGGTGGCGGCATGGAT
>JABMNT010000015.1 GCA_013203595.1 Rhodospirillales bacterium | reverse complement strand
GGCTTTCCCAGTCGTCCTCGACAAACCGGATATCATGGAATTTCTTATCGATGCCCAACACCGCCAGGCTTTCCAGATACAGCTCCTGGATATTGGCAGGCGACGGCTTAATGAGGACCTGAAACTGGTAATAATGCTGAAGCCGGTTCGGGTTTTCACCATAGCGGCCATCGGTCGGTCGACGTGACGGCTGCACGTAGGCGCATTTCCAGATATCGTCGGCTTTACCCAGGGACCGCAGGGTCGTCGCCGGATGAAAAGTGCCCGCCCCGACTTCCATATCGTAGGGTTGCAAAAGCACACAGCCATGCCCGGCCCAAAAGGATTGCAGCTTCAGGATCAGGTTCTGAAAACAGGTCTGTTTGTCTACCGGCGGTGCCATGCGGCTGTTCTTCCAGATCGTCACTGGGGATTGTCGAAATGCCCGGAGAACCTAACCAGCGCTTTCAATAGAATCAAGCCGCCTTGAAGATAAAATTGTGCAATTGCGAAATAAACATTATCCGCATCTGTGTTTACTGCCTTTGGCGACGTAAACACCGCAATCCGGGCATGGAATCATCTCTTCAATATCCGGCTCGACCGGATCGGCTGCCGGTCGCGCGTTTGGGCGAAACGGCTTTGCCGGTTTCGACCGGCTGACCTGCGCCTGGCGATTGTTAAGCCATTTAAAGCCATACCAGACGGCAAAAATGATTGCGGCTAACAGCAATAACTTGGGGAGGTTAAACAGTCCAAACATAATGCCCTTTTAGCGGTCCGGCAAAATGAAGTAAAACGAAAAACGGCGTGGTTTTGTCAGGAACGCTCACAACTGGTCCATCGTGTAGCCATCTGCCAGCGCGCTGATGGAAACCGTCTGAATGAGACTTATGTCAATAAACTCAACGCATTACCGTCAATCAGAACGGATTGGGCCGCCGCTGTATAGGAGCCATCGCCGGGGTTGTGAAGACAGAGACCCGACTTCAGTTCACCGGGCGAATTCAGGCTTTTACGGCCCGTCACCAAAACACGACTGGCACTATCGGGGCGCTGGTCAGACCCGGCACCAGTGCCCGGCCACAGCGGATAGACAACAATCTGACCGAAAACCCCGGCCATTGCGGCCATGATATGTTCCAGCCGATCGGCCCGATGGATAAGCGTCAGGGTGCCGCGGGACCGGATCATGCGGGTACATAACGAAATCCATTGGCTCAGGCCAAGATCCGTTTCAACCGTTGCCCTGGCTTTGCCGGAATCCGGCGGCGTCCGCCCACGCCCTGTCTGCATGTAGGGCGGATTGGTCATGATGTGATCGAATTCACGAAATGCCGGGGTCGTTGGCAGCGACGCCAGATCCCCGTCAATAAACCGGATTCGCTGCGACCAGCCATTCAATTCGGCGCTTTTCCGCGACAGGGCCGCGTAGGCGGGCTGGATTTCGACCCCGGTTATTTGGACACCATCAACCCGTGCGGCCAGACACAGGGATGCGGCCCCGGTACCAGAACCTGCGTCCAGAATACGCTCTCCGACCTTGGCATTGACCGCCGCCGCCAGGAATACCGGATCAATAGCCGTCCGGTAACCGGCTTTTGGCTGCAGGCAGACAACCCGCCCGTTCAATAAACGGGTTTCGTCATGAGCCGTCAGCCCGTCGACATCGGATGGGGCAGTCTCAATCGGTGCCATCGGTCTCGGCCACGGACGGCGCCAACGCCATTTCTTCGGCTTCCGCCAGAATCAGTTCGGCACCGGCGAGATCTTCCTCGAAAACCATGACCCGGCGCTGGATGGCTGAAATACTGCCTTCCATGACACTGGCATGGGAATCCAGGACAATCGCTTCGATCCCCTCGCCGGAGAGATGGGCCATCAGCCAGGACAAAAGCACCGGGTCGTTTGATCTGATTAATTCTACCATTGTCTCCCCTTTCCTCGCCTGCATCTGTCGTTATGTGTTGATTAATAGCGGCGCCGGTCATGTCCGAATGGCTTAAGGTGTCTTGACCAGCAACACCCTGCATACCTATGCTCGCTTTCTGTATGTGAGACGTCAAGCGGTCTTGTACCAATAAGGAGCCTTCTGCGTGGGTGTTGTTGTAAATTTAGATGAAGACCGGTCGAAAAAATCGCCGCTAGAGGTGTTAAGCGCCTGTGTCGCTGGTGATATGAAAGCCGTCAATGCGCTGATCCTGCGCCGCATGGAATCAGAAGTTGACCTGGTTCCGCAACTGGCCGGACATATTATTGCCGCCGGCGGCAAACGCCTGCGTCCGTTACTGACACTGGGTGCGGCCCAATTATGCGGCTATCAGGGCGACCGGCAGATCTCGCTGGCGACCTGCGTTGAGTTTATCCACACAGCGACGCTGCTGCACGACGATGTGGTCGATGAAAGCAGTTTGCGGCGCGGCCAGGACTCGGCCAATGCCGTTTGGGGCAACCAGGCCAGTGTACTGGTCGGTGATTTTCTGTTCAGCCGGTCTTTCGAATTGATGGTTGAAGACGGATCGCTGGATGTTCTGCGTATCCTGTCACATGCCTCTTCGGTCATCGCCGAAGGTGAAGTCCTGCAGTTGATGACAACAAATGACACGCAAACCAGTGAAGACACCTATCTGGAAGTGATCAAGGCAAAGACCGCCCAGCTGTTTGCAGCAGCCTGTCAAATCGGTGCCGTGGTGGCTGATCGTCCGCGCGTCGAGGAAGAAGCCCTTGAATCCTACGGCATGAACCTGGGCATCGCCTTTCAGCTTATTGACGATGTATTGGATTATTCGGCAAAACAGGCCGTATTGGGTAAATCAGTGGGCGATGACTTCAAGGAAGGCAAAATCTCCCTGCCTGTGGTTCTGGCCTTTCGCCGGGGCGATGAAGAAGAGCGCAAGTTCTGGCGACGGACGCTGGAAGATCTTGACCAGTCCGAGGGTGATTTTGAACACGCCCTGAATCTGATGGGCAAGCATGGGGCGCTCAAGGATTCTGTCGCCCGTGCCCGGCACTATGGCTCCATTGCCAGGGATTCACTGGGGATTTTTGAAGAAAGCGAAATCAAAACCATTTTTGGTGATCTCATCGATTTCTGTATTGAGCGGGTTTATTAACGGTCCTTGATCTCGCCATCCACCGGCGCTATAAGGCGCCCATACAGAATGCACTCAGGTGCATCGGTCGGGGTGTAGCGCAGTCTGGTAGCGCATCGTGTTCGGAACGCGGGGGTCGTAGGTTCAAATCCTATCACCCCGACCATTTTCC
>JABMNT010000228.1 GCA_013203595.1 Rhodospirillales bacterium | reverse complement strand
CGTGGCGCTGGGCGTTGGATTTGGTAACCAGTGTCAATTGTTTGCGTGGCCGCGAGCGGGCCAGCTCCAGGGCAAAGCGCTGAATCCGCTCGACCCCGGCGCGGGTAAACACAGACACATCCATACCGACCTCTTCCGGCAGGCCCTGGTGCACCCGTCCACCGCTGCCCGCATATTCGCCTTCGGAGTTTTCACGCACGATCACCCAGTCCAGATCCTGCGCCGTCACCCCCTTGAGCGGGCTTTCGATACCCGGCAGTAAACGCGCCGGGCGGACATTGGCGTATTGATCAAAGGGCTGGCAGATATTCAGCCGCAGCCCCCACAGCGTAATGTGATCAGGCACATGGGGGTCCCCGGCCGAGCCGAAGAAGATGGCGTCTTTGTCCCTGATCTGGTCGCGCCCGTCGACGGGCATCATCAGGCCGTGTTTACGGTAGTAATCCGAGCCCCAGTCAAAATGTTCGACATTGATCGAGAACCCGCCATCCCGGTCCTGCAGAACACCAAGGACTTCGACCCCGGCCTCAATGACTTCACTGCCGATGCCGTCACCGGGGATTGCTGCGATGGAATAGGATTTCATAGATACGACCTTCAAATAAACTTGGATGAAACGGATAAGATGGCTAACTTAGGCGGTTGTATATAGCTGTCAAAAGTTGAATTTGTAAATGCGTCCTGTCAAGCACCGCCGCAGAAATTTGCAACGCATCGAAAACTTTGTCGGCAACCCCGCCTGGGACGACTTCGTCGCCTGGTGCCTGCACAAGAGACTGACCGCGGTGCCGGCCAATGCCTGGACCCTGGCGGCCTATATCCGTTCCCTGGAAGGCACGGAAAGCCTGAGCAAGTTGCACAAACGGGTCGCCGACATCGGCAAGGCCCATGCGGAAAAATCGAAACGCCGCCCGGAACGCAATCCGCTGATTGCAAAAACCTTTGAAATCATGGAAATCCGCGCCAGGGAAGGCGCCGGGCGGTCAAAATTATTTGATGACAATGATTTTACGGCAACCGATGCCAGGCCCGCCAAACCGAAAACAGGCAAAGCCCCGCCGCCGGACAGCGCCGCCCGCCCGGCCAAAGCGCGGGTCATGCGCTCGACCCCCAAACTGGTATCCAAACCCCGGCGCAAATAACTTCAGTGCATCAATATCTCCCGCCGGGCCTCAATCACCTGGTCGACGCCGCCGGGACTTTTCCGGTGGATCGCGATTTCCCCCTGGTAGGTGCCGTCCGGCCAGTACAGGGTCGTGCGTTTTTTACCCGAATAGAGAATCCGCCGGGCCTGGGTTTTATCGATCACATTCTCGTAGGCATGCAAAACCCCGCCGTCCGGGTCGGTAATCCGCATGACCACCCGGTCGCCCTTTTGAATATTGTAAATGGCCGCCCACAAAACCAGGGCCGGGGCATTGCGCAGGAACCCCTTGTCCTGATAATGGTCCTCCAGGATGGCCTGGGTTTTCGGCGCAACCGCGGCAAAGCCGGCGTTGAAGATCGAGGTCAGCGGCTGCGACAAAGCGTCGATCAATCCGTGATCCCAGAGATGACCGTCGGCAAGGCCGCAGGCGACCGCCGGTTTTTGCCCAACGAAGGGATCAACAACCAAATTCTGATGGCGCACACTCAGATGAACATGCGGAAACGCCGCCTTGCCGGAATGGCCGACCAGGCCCAGGTACTGACCCTTCTTGACCCGGCTTCCCTTGCTGACGCCGACACTGCCCCGGCGCAAATGGCAATATTGGGTTTCCCAGCCATCGCCATGGGCGATCACCACTCCGTTGCCGCATTCGCGTCCGGCGACCGCCTTGCCACCATCGACTGAAAAATCCTGATCGGCCATGCCGTCGCGGATACCGCGCACCACACCCGCCGCAGACGCCACAACCCGCACCCCCTTCTGCATGGCCTTGAGATCGCGGATGGCAATATCCGTTCCCTTGTGCCCGTCATAGGTCTGCGCCTGGCACAGGTAGTCCTTAACAGCGGGGCCGGGGTCGAGATCGACCAGGTTGACGACCCAGCAAGAGTCTCCCAGCTCACAGGCGACCGGCAGGCCCAGTCTGAAATCTGCCTGGGCCGAGACCGGGCTGGCAACCAGGACCAGGCCAAGGACAAACAGAAGCTTCAGACTTGTCGCGATCCGCGTCACCGTTTCTATTCCTTGTTTACCGCCGTCGACCGCCGTATATTGCGCTGCAATAAAAATTTTGCACCGCACATCCACGGCGCCCCTTACGAAAAAGGATACAACTGAATGGACCAGCTAACCAACCCCGCACACGATCTTCATGGCTTTTTTTTCGAAGATCTGGCGATCGGCACAACCAGCGAGTTTGCGAAAACCATCTCCGAAGCAGACATCCAGTTATTTGCCGATGTCTCGGGCGATATCAATCCGGTTCATTTAAACGCCGAATTTGCCGGCACCACGATGTTTAAGGGCTGTATCGCCCATGGCATCCTGACAGCCAGCTTCATCTCGACGGTAATCGGCACCCAGATGCCGGGACCGGGCTGCATTTATGTGTCACAGAATCTCAAATTCAAGGCGCCGGTGCGGGCTGGAGACACAGTACGGGCCGTCTGCACGATAACCGAATTGAATGAAAAGCGGAAATTTGTGGAACTCCAAACCCAGTGTTTTGTCGGTGACCTGATGGTTATTGACGGCAATGCGACGATCATGGTCCCGAGCCGCGGCTGATTGCGCGGCGGTGCCATGCGCCTTTAGTTCTTGACCCGGCACCACTGCGCTGACACAACTTTTTGCGCCATGCGGATATATCGTCATTATGAAACCCTGCCTGACCAGGCCCGGGGTGCGGCCATTGCCATCGGCAATTTCGATGGCGTGCACAAAGGCCATTGCCAGGTCATCAACGAAGCCGGACTGATCGCCAGGGATGCGGGTATTCCCTGGGCGGTGCTGACCTTCGAGCCTCACCCGCGCTCGGTGTTCCAGCCCGGTGGCGAGCCCTTCCGGCTGACCCCGTTCCGGGCCAAGGCCCGCGCGCTTGAGGCGCTGGGGGTCGAGGTCATGATCGTTCAGAAATTCAACCGCGCCTTTTCCCAGAGCCCGGCCGAGGACTTCGTGAAAACCGTCCTGGCTGACGGATTTGGCGCCAAACATGTGGTCGCGGGCTACGATTTTGTCTTTGGCCATGGCCGCAAGGGCAATTGTGAACTTCTGCTCAGCCTGGGCCAGAAACTGGGCTTCGGGTTTACCGCCATAAGCGCCGTTGAAAGTCCGGACGGTTTTGTATATTCATCGACCCGGATCAGGCAATGTCTGGAAACCGGTGACCCACGGGGTGCGGCTGAAATACTGGGACGCCCCTACGTCATTGAAGGCCGCGTCGCGCATGGCGAAAAACGCGGCCGGACGATTGGTTTTCCAACGGCGAACATCCATCTGGGAACCCTGTTGCGTCCGCGCCGCGGCATTTACGCGGTTCGCGCCCGGATCGAAGGCGATACACCGGGGCAATGGGTAAAGGGCGTTGCCAATATTGGTACGCGGCCAACCGTGAACGGTGTTGGCGATTTGTTGGAAGTGTATTTGTTTGATTTCGACGCCGAGATCTATCGGTCCCGCCTGTCGGTTGAGCTGATTGCGTTTATCCGGGACGAAGTCAAATTTGAAAGCGTTGAAGCCATGCGCCGGGAAATTGTCAACGATGTGACCAAGGCCAAAGCGATTTTACAGAGCGAATGAAAGCTGGATGATGACTGTCGATTATAAAACCACCGTGTATCTGCCGAAAACCGATTTCCCCATGAAAGCCGGGCTGCCCCGGATGGAGCCATTGTTACTGGCAAAATGGCAGGAGCAGAACCTGGAAGCACAGATTCGCAGCGCCTCGGCGGGGCGCGAGATGTTCATCCTGCACGACGGGCCTCCCTATGCCAACGGGCACCTGCACATCGGTCATGCGCTCAATAAAATCCTCAAGGATGTGATCAACCGGACCCGCCAGATGCTCGGCTACAATGCCTATTATGTGCCCGGATGGGACTGCCATGGGCTGCCCATCGAATGGAAGATCGAAGAAAAGTACCGCAATAAAAAGCTGAACAAGGACGATGTTCCGGTTGTCGAGTTTCGCAAGGAATGCCGCGAATTTGCCCAGCACTGGATCGACATCCAGAAAGAGGAGTTCAAGCGCTTAGGAATCATGGGCGACTGGGATCACCCCTATACCACCATGACCAATGACGCCGAGGCAACCATTGCCGGCGAACTGGGCAAGTTCCTGATGGATGGCTCCCTGTACCGGGGCGCCAAGCCG